>NZ_JBHXME010000021.1:0-84747 GCF_042721125.1 Streptomyces sp. NPDC058469 | reverse complement strand
CCACCCACCCGCCACCACCCACCGGCCGCAAGATCAAAAACGGCGCCCCCACCCCTCTGTGGAGGGTCGGGGGGTGTGGGGGGCGGAGCCCCCTGCATCACACCGGCGGCGGAAGTCCGGCCAGACCGCCGCACCCCCACCCTGTTGTGCCGGAACAACGGGGCGGGGGTGCGGGATGACGGGTTGTTGGGTCGACACAACGACGGGCGTCAGCCGCCGTGGTCCTCGCGCCACTCCTTCATCGCCTTGGACACGGTGGCGGGCGCGACACCGACCCGCTCCGCGAACTTCGCCTGCGAGGGCGGCGGCTGCTCGGCGTCCTTCGCCCGGAGGTAGTCCTCCGCCAGGCGCCGGCGCCCGGCACGGTCCTCGGTGTACCGCTCGGCAGGCTGTTCGTACCCCTCCCCCGCGGTGACGCCGGCGGCGCCTTCGCGGTACCCGTTCGCACCGTTCACGGTCGGCACGGCCGCGTACGCGGAGGTGTTCGCGGCGAGCGCTCCGGCGTTCGCGCCCACCAGTTCGCGGTCGCCCTCGGCTGCGGGACCGGCCGGGCTGTACGGGGCGGGCACGGTGCTCCTGACGACCGCCCGCGAGGGTGCAGCCGCAGGTACCGTCGCGCGTTCGCGGTGCGAATCGCGCAGGTCAGAGCCGATCGCGGGGGCCGGATCGGCGGCCGCGACCGGCAGGCGTTCGCTCGCTGGCTCCCAGGACGTTCGCGCTGTCGCCATGTCGACGAGGGGACCGTTCGCGGCCGCCGGGTTCGTCGACATGTCGTTCGCGGGCCCCGTCCCCTCGGCGTACGCACCGTCGTTCGCACCATTCGCGGGACGGTCGCCGGGGGCGAGGGCTTCGCGGTCGGCATTCACGCCGTTCGCGGTGAGCGCGGGGGCAGCGTTCGCGGTCGGCAGGTCGACGTTCGCGATCAGGTGCGCGGGGATCGACAGGCCCCGGCTCGCGTCGCGCATGGCGCGCAGCTCGAACGGCCGGGCCTTCTTCCGCCACTTCCTGCCGTGCCTCTCGCGCAGCTCGTCGCGCAGGGTCAGCCGGTCCCGCTCCAGGTCCAGCGCGGCGGAGCGTGTGTAGACCTCCCACAGTCGCATGCGCCGCCACACCCCGAAGGTGCTGATGGGGGCGAGGACCCAGCGGGCGATCCCGAGCGGCTCGTACTCGTGGCCGTCGGCGATCCGCGCCCGGCGGGCGATGGCCCGGCGCAGGGCCTCGGTGATGACGACGACCAGGCCGGGCATCGTGGCGTGCGCGGCCGCCTCGACGTAGTCCATCCACCCGGCGTTGCCGTTCGCCGGCCAGCCGCTGGACGCGTTGAAGACAACGGTGGCGACGGTCAGCACCCACGCGAACCACCGCAGGATCGGGGCCGGGGTGCGGATCGCGCACAGGAACAGATCGGCGGCGATCAGGCCGATGATCCCGACGTCGATGCCGACGGGGAAGACGTAGGCGAACCAGCCCCAGCCCCAGTCGAGCGCGAGCTGCCGCACCGAGCGGTACGAGCCGGTGAAGCCGATGACCGCGAGGACGGTGGCGGCGCTGGCGACGACGACGGCGGCGGCCATCAGGCCCCCGCGGATCGGGACCAGGACGTCGCCGTCGGCTGCGGCGCTGCTGGCGGGTATCGGCGATCGTCGCTCTGCGCCGGGCACCGCGTGCGTGGTCACGGCGGGCACTCTCCTCGTTCTCGCGGTCTGTGGCGATCAGCACGGTACGCCGAAGTAGGTGACCGGTGATGCCGCTGATGCCGCCGGGCACCAAGAAACCCCCGCCGGCGGACCGGCGGGGGCTCCCCTGCGGAAGGTGACGGCCGGTCACCCGGCCCAGACGATGTCCAGCACGTACAGGTACTGGCGCGGCTGGTTCACGAAGTAGACGACGGTGAGCGGGCCGACGTCGGCCCGGCGGAGGTCCTGCCCCTCCGGGTCGGTCGGGTCCCACTGCGGCCAGCCCCACGGTTGGCGGGAGGCGATGTCGAGCACGTCGCGCACCATCTCCTGCACCTCCGGCTGGAGCTGGGCGAGTACGGCGGACGCGTTCGGGGAGAGCCGGGCGGGCCAGGCCGGGGTCACCCGCGGGACCCGATGACGTCCTCCAGGGGGACGCCGTCGGAGGTGTCCATGCCGCCCGCGAGGAACGCGGCGACCGCCGGGGCGGTGTCCAGGCGGCCGCTCCACTCGCGGATCGTCTCGTGCAGCGGGGTCAGGTCGAACGTCTGCCGGGCCGTCTCCAGGGCGTGACCCCAGTCCCGCTCGAAGGCGGGCAGCCAGTGGGCGGCGCGCGCGTGCCGACTGATGCGCTCGCGCAGCTGCGCGGCGGCCGCCGGGGACGGGGACGGTGCGGGCTGATGGACGGGCTGAGCGGTCATCGCGGTCCTTCCGGTGTCTGGGTTCGAGTGTGGCGGCCGGCGGCGAGGGAGTCGAGAACGGCGGTGCAGGCCTCGGCGAACAGGCCGGTGAACGGCTCCCCCTCCCCCGCGGCCTGCTGGCACTCCCACAGGGCCGCCGCCGCGAGGTCGGCCAGCTCGTCGGCGGCCGCCGCGTCCAGGTGCAGCGTGCCGCCGGGGCCGGTGCCGCAACGGGGCGAGGCCTTCGTGAGCCAGGCGGGCAGTCCTTCGGGATGGCACATGGCGAGGGCCGCGTGCAGAACGCCGGGTGCCGCCACGGCGACGGTCGCCGGGCGGCGGGTGGTGGTGGTCTCGCTCATGTGCTTTCCTCCCTGGCGGGCGCCGGGGCCGATGTCCGCGGCCCCGACGCCCGCCTCGGTCGGGTCGGCCTACGAGGCCCCGAGCAGGTCGGCGACCTGCGGGCCGACGTACTCGTTGATGAGCCGGGCGGCGGTCTCCACGGCGAGCTGCGCGTCGTCCACCAGCTGCTCGGCGCGGTCGGAGGGGACGAACAGGTCCCAGTCCTTGGCGGGCACGAGCATCACGGCGGACGCCAGGACGGCCGTCCGCTTGATGAACGCGGGCGCCCACAGGTGGGGGTACGACTCGCCGCGGCCGTACGGGGCCTCCCAGTCGCCCACCTCGTAGCCGGGGCGGTGCTCGCGGGCGAGCGCCCGGTGGGGCAGCGGCACCGTGACCTTCACGATCGGGTCGCCGTCCTCGTCGCGGTCGAACGTGATCGACAGGTCGGGGCGGATGTCGATGTAGCCGGGCGACATTACCGGCGGGGTCGCGATGCGCCACGCCCACGCGGTGAACTCGGCGCGGTCGGTGCGGTCCTCGGAGTCGAGTTCGGCCGTGCGGGCGCTGATGTACGAGCCGAACCGGCTGCCGCTGCGGCTGTCGGCGTTGCGGCGGTCGTACTCGCGGTCGACGCGGACCAGGGTGGTCGGGTTCCAGTCGGACATGGTGGTGCTCTCCTTGAGGGTGGGGGTCAGCGGCGGAAGGGGTTGCCGAGTTCACCGCGGGCGACGGCCCGCACGAGGGCGGCGACCTCGGCGGCACCGGCCTTCGTGGCGGGGGCGGCGATCGAGACGACGGTGGCGCCGTCGGCGTTCATGCTGATGTCCCAGCCGCCGTTGGAGTAGATGCCGACGACCAGGCTGGCGTCGCCGTGGTAGCCGCCGCGGGGCGTCTCGGGGAGGCGGTCCACGACCGTCATCGTCCGCGATCCGGGCCGGGCGCTCAGGCCGATCTCGGCGGAGGTCAGGGCCTCGATCAGGTCGCGGCGCAGGGCGAAGACCTGTTCGCCGGTGCGCTCGGCGTCGGGGGTGCGGGTGTAGCGGCTGGCGATGACCTCCAGCGCGCCGCCGGCCAGACTCACCGCCCAGTCCCACTCCTTGGGCGGGACGCCGTGCCGCTCGCCCGCCGCCCACAGGTCGCTCAGCAGGGCGGCGGCCTCATCGAGCACGCTCGGCGCGTACAGCGTCCGCAGGCCGGTGGCGGCCTTCTCCACGGCGGCGTACGCCGCGGTGCTCGGGTCGGTGTCGGTGGTGCTCATGTACTTCCCTTCATGGCGGAGCCCGGGGCCGATGGCCCCGGGCCCATGCTGTCGTGCCGTACGGACAGTGCGGCGCGGTATCGGGGCATCTCCGTCCGTGCGGGGCTACTTGGTGAGGTGGTCGAGTGCGCGCTGCAACAGGGGACGGTGCGCGGCGTACAGGGTGCGTCCGGCCGTGCTGACCGCAGCTTCGAGCTGGGCGAGCGAGCCGAAGGGGTACCACGTGGCGTCCAGGGCGTCGTCGGCCGCGACGGCGGTCACCGTGGCGGGCAACAGGTACAGAGCGCTGGTGGAGGCGACCCACGCGCTATCCGTGTTGCGCCAGTCGTCCACGAGGTCCCGGCCAAGGATGACCGGCGGGTGGTCGGAGAGGTCGACGCCGGTCTCCTCACGGAGTTCGCGGCTCAGGGTCGTCGGAGCGGTCTCGCCCGGGTCGCACATGCCGCCCGGGATGGCCTCCTGCTCGATGTCGTCCCGGGTGATCAGCAGCACCTGGCGCCGGGCGCCGCGGCCCGCGACCACGATCGGGTCCGCGGCGGCATTCTCGCCCCACTTCCCCAGATTCCGGCCGGTGCGGCCGGTGCGGCCCTGCGGGTGCAGGGGCCAGCCCCGCCCGTCCAGCTGGAACGGCACGAGCGCGGCGGCCCGCCGGCGGTCCCAGTCGCTCACGTCGGTCGGTGTCTCGGCGGCCTCGGCCCAGTCGGGCACGTGCCGGGTCAGCGCCGCGGGCCGCAGCTCGGGCGGCGTGATGTCCACCGGCGCGTACTGCGGCCAGTCCACCGACCAGCAGCGCCGCTCTTCGGACACGGTCACGCCGGGGTGGTCGACCGGGGCGTAGCCGTCCGGGTCGAGGGCCATGACGTCGGTGGTGCAGCGGGGCTCACTCATGATTCTCCTGGTCAGGCTCATGGGGGCGGCGCCGGACGGGACTCTCACCCCGTCCGACACTGCTAATTCAATCAACTTATGCGGAGGGTGGCAAGCGCGGGTCAGCGCTCAGGCCTTCTGCAACTCGTGGCCGTGGCAGAGGACCGGGCCGATCAGCAGGCCGATCCGGTTGACGGTCCACCGGCCCTCGGTGAGCGGCCCGGGGGCCGCCTGGTCGACGATCCGCCCGGTCTTGCCGACGGCCCGGGGGTCGTCCGCGCAGGCGACGATCAGCACCTTGTCTCCGGCCTCGAACATGTCGCGTCCTTTCGTGAGCGGGTCAGGCGCCGGGCTGACCGGCGGCGGTCCAGGCGGCGTACTCCTGGCGGACGTACGGGCGCTGGCTGGGGTCGAACTCGATCGAGTAGGGCCCGTGGGGCCCGGCGGTCATCTGCGGGTGCTGGCGGTCGAACTGGGCCAGTTCGTACGCGGCCCGGGCGGCGGCACCGCGGGCCCCGGGCCCGGGGTCGTCGACGGCCATGCGGTCCATCAGGGCGGCCCGGCGCAGGAGGAAGACGCGGTCGGCCACCGCGGCGTCGGGCGCGGGCGGCTCGGTGACCACTCCGTCGCGGCGGCCGTCGCGGACGGCGCCCAGCTCCATGACCTCGTGCATCTCGTGGCGCAGGGCGGGGGCGTCGGCGTAGGCCTCGGACGGGGTCGGGGCGTCGAACCCGTCGCCGGTGTCGGGGTTCACCGCGGTGCTCACACCGCCTCCCGGGTGGTGGCGCCGGCGGAGCAGCGGTCGCACCGCACGACGTCCTCGGGGAAGTCGTCGTCGTAGACGGCGAGCAGGTCCATCGGGCTGCGCACCGGCACCCAGGCCGGGCCGGAGCAGCCGCCCAGGCACGGCACCTGCGCCTCGAACCCCCAGTCCATCGGGTCGGGGAACCAGGTGCGGTACGCGAGGGTGATCTCGTCACCGCCGACCGCGAGGGCGCCGATCGGGTCGTGGTGGGGGCGCAGGTGCGTCCAGTGGAAGGCCTGCGCCAGGTCCTCGCCGAAGAACCGGCGGGCCAGCACCCGGCGGGCGTGCTCGGTGTGGTCGCCCTCGACCTGGTGGTCGGCCTGGACGCGGTCGACGGACCGCTGGAGCAGCAGTCGCAGCCGCATCAGCCGGTCGTCGGTGACGACGTGGTCGAAGCCTTCGGCGTGCAGGCCCGGCCGGGCGAGGCTGATCTGCCGGTACTGGCGCCGGACTTCACTGTCGGGGACGCGCCGGTTGTCCGGGCGGCGGGCGTTGCGAGCCAGGCACTGCCGCAACGGCGCGGTCATCACCACGGCAGCCGCGGGCAGTTGGCGGGTGTGGGCGGCCTCGATCAGCCGCTTCCTGACGTCGGCCCGGGTGTTCGTGGCGTCCACGACGCACGTCAGCCCGCGGGCGAGACGGCGCTCCAGGACGGCGTCCAGCAGGAACACCGCGTCGGCGGTGGCCTCCTGGTCGCCCGCATCGCCGGAGACGGTCCACCTGTAGGAGTCGAGTCCCAGCCGGTAGTCGGCGGGCCAGGTGCGGGCGAGGGTGGATTTGCCGGAGCCGCTCGCGCCGATCATCACGATCACGGACGGTTCGGGGATCGGGTTCATGTCGGGGATCTCTCCTGGTCTCGGGTTCGGAGGGCCCCGGGGGGCGGCCGGTGTGTTCCTGGCCGGGATGGCGGCCGCGCCCCGGGGGTCGTGCGGTGCGTGCGGGGCGGTCAGCTGACGGCGGCCAGCCGGGGCGCGTCCTCGCGCTGGCGCCAGGCGTCCAGCACCTTCTTCGGGATGCGCGCCCGGTCCGGCACGTCGTAGCCGTGCTCGCGGGCCCACGCCCGGACGACGCTGGGCTCGTAGTCCCGCTCCTGCCGCTTGCGCTTGGCGCCGGCGGGCTCGGGCTGGAGCGTGCTCTTGCGGGCGCGCAGTGCGGCGAGGCGTTCCTCCAGCTGGTTCTCCTCGCTGGAGATCTTCTCCAGCTCGGCGTCGACGGTGCGGCGCTCGCGCAGTCCGGCGAGGACGGCGGCGGCCTGCTCGCCGTCGGTGCGGACCTTGGCGTCACCGTGGGCGGCGGCCCACTTGAGCAGGTCGGCGACCTCGGGCATGGCCTCGGCGATCGGCTCGGGCGACGGGGCCGGGTCGGGCTGTCCGGTGCCCTGCTCGGTGGCGGTGATGATGGCGGTGACCTCTTCCTTGGGGACGTTCATCTCGGCGGAGATCTGCTCGGGGGTGTAGCCGTCCCGGTGCATGGACCGGACCACGGCGTCGTAGGCGTTCACCTGGGTGTTCTCCTTGCTGCGGGGGTGGATTCGACGGGGCGGAAGCTGGGGGGCGGGCGGCCGGACGACATCCGGCTGCACCTCGTCCAGGAGGCGCCGGAGCGCGGCGATGGTCATGCCGCGAGGCGCAGGCGCTGCGGGAGGCCGCGCAGGGCGGCGAACGCCGGGGCCAGCAGCAGGCGGCGGCCGCGGCGGGTGCGGCCCTTGACCCGGTACATGGCCTGGTCGGCGGCGGTGAGCGCGGCCGACAGGGTCGGCTCGGGGAGGGCGGCGAGCCGGGCGGCGCCGATGGAGGCGCCGACCGTGAGCGTCACGCCCTGGTGCTCGACGGGCTGACGCAGCAGCTCGGCGAGGTCGGCGAGCCGGTCGTCCAGGCGGGCGTCGTCCTCGACGACGGCCACGAACTCGTCTCCCCCGAGCCGTCCGGCGACTCCGTGGGCGCCGCACCAGGCGGTCAGCCGCTCACCGGCGGCCGCGAGGACGGCGTCGCCGGCCGCGTGGCCGTGCACGTCATTGACGGGCTTGAAGCCGTCCAGGTCCGCAAGGAGGACCGCGGCGCGGGGGCGGCGGCGGATGATCCGCTCGGCCCGGCGGGTCCAGCCATCGCGGGTCCACAGCCCGGTCAGCGGGTCGTGGCGGGAGCGGTCCAGCCGCCGGTGGAGGCGGCTGGCGTGCAGCGTCCAACCGCCTGCCAGGGCAAGGACGGCGAGGGCCTGGGTGATGTCCACCAGGTTCGTCATGCCGCCCGCCTCATCGAGTTGCGGCGCACGGCGTTGCGCTCGCCCCGGCTCATCCCGCCCCAGATGCCGAAGTCGGCGAGGTGCGGGTTGGCCAGCGCCCAACTCCGGCAGGCCAGCATCACGGGGCAGCTGAGGCACGCCCTCTTGGCCGCCAGGCCGTTGACGCCCTGCTCGGGGAACCAGTCCTCCGAGTCGCCCTGTCGGCAGGGCTCGGCACCTGTCATCTCCGGGTACGGCACCTCGGGGTCGGCCGGAACGATGTTGATGACCGGAGTTGGCTTGGTCGCCGTCGTCTGGGTCATGATGGAAGTGCCCTTCCTCTACAGGGGGTTCGGGTGGCCCGGGGCGGGCGCATTGCTTGGTCGTGGTGCCGCCCGCCCCGGGGCGGATCTACATCAGGTCGTCGTGCCAGACGACCTTTATGGCGTTGATGTCGGCGACGGCACCGCTGCGGTGCCGGACCGCGCTCTCGGTGTCGACGTCCTCGCGGACCTTGTCGACCACGTCCCCCCGGATGGGGAAGGTGGACGCCGGGTACGTGAACCACTGGACGCCGGTCCGGGGCTGCTCACCCGGGGTGCGGGTCGGGATCTTGACCGCCCAATGCGCCATGAGGTTCACCTCCTTCTTGTTTCTGTGCCGGATACCGGGGCTGTCCCGGCTCCCCTTGCCGCCCCGCTCCCCCGGGCCCGGGCGGCGCGGGCAACCGTCAGCGCAGGGTCTTGGCCAGACGGGCGACGTCGCAGCTGCACGCCCCGCCGTGGGTCATGGCGTGCAGCTCCTCGACGGTCCAGCCGCTGGCCTGCTCGGGACGGCCCTGGTAGGCGTAGGCCTGCTGGCCGCCGCCGGGGGCCTCGGCTCCGTACGGGTAGGTGGCGAACCGCCAACCGGTGACGTGGATCTCGCGGCCGCGGGTGGTGACGTTGCCGATCTGCTCGACCCTGAGCTTCGCGGCGGTGCGCTGCTGCTCCGCCGTACGCCGGTCGGCGTGCTCGGTGAGCTGCCGGTCACGGCGCTCCAGGTCCCGCCGGTGGGCGGCGTCGATGTCGGCGCGCTGCTGTTCGGCGAGGCGGGGGCCGCGGCACTGGTCGAAGGTGTGGCCGGTGACCTCGTGGCCGGAGGCCCGGGTGCACCAGCTGCACACCGAGGGCACCCGGAGCGCCCGCACGGCCGCCTGCAACAGGCTCAGCAGGACCGCGCCCAGGGCGACCCACAGCACAGTGGTGACCACGGCGTCAGCCCTCCTCGGCGCGCGCGCCGGCGGCGGCCATCTGGCGGGTGACCGACTCCACGACCTCCCACACCCGGGCCCCGGCGGCGGCGCCGTACTCGGGGGCGACGAGGGTGACCCGTACGGCGCGGAAGACGTCGTCCAGGGCGCCGCGGCCGATCCCCCGCCAGATGGTGTGCCGAAGGTTCGCGTCGTCGATGTAGCCGCCGAAGCCGGTGTGGGGCTCCCCGCCGCGCAGGGTGACGACGATGCCCCGCTCGCCGGTGTCCAGCGTGTCGGCGACCTCGTACTCCAGGCCCGCCTTCTCGGCGGCGTCGACCAGGGCGCGCAGCAGGTCGTAGTTGCGGACGAAGCCCTCGACGGCCGCCCTCTGCTGCCAGATCAGACCGTCGAACCCCTTCACCGGGTCCATGCCGGGCTGGGAGCCGATGGTGACGTACCCGGCGCGGTTGGCGGCCGCGAGCGTCGGGATCAGCTCCTGAGTCTCCTCATCAGGCCCCCAGTTGGGCTGGTAGCCGGGCCAGCTGGCGACGTGTCCCTCCAGCCAGAGGGCCATGAGGCCCCCGAGCTGACCGAGGTCCTGCGCCGACTTCCAGCGGTTCCGGTCGAGACGGCTCATCCAAGGCAGTCGGATCTTCACAGGGTTCTCCAGACGTTGAGCGGACGAGTGGGTGTGCGGTGGTGCTGGCCAGATCTCCAGGGCCCACGTGCGGGACGCGGACCGAGGGCTACCGGTCAGCTGCTCTTGCGGGGCTTGCGGATCTTCTTCGGCTTCGGCGTCTTGGGCGTGGCCTTCTTCGCGGCCTTCTTCGGCTTGGGCTTGTCCCAGCCGCTGGTGTAGTCGCCGTCGTAGCGCTCCCAGGGCATCGACATATCGGGGATCTCCTTCACGAATCGGCAGGTCAGGCCGTGCGGCGCTCGTCGTCGGCGTCCTTGACGACGTGCAGGGGCGGAAGCTGGCCGGAGGCGCGGAGCATGCCGATCGGGTCGAGCGGGCCGTCGGCGAGGGCAGCGCGGTGGGCGATGGCCTCCTCCATCGCGGCGGCCGCCGCGGACTGCTGGCGGGCCACCTCGATCCGGGAGTTGGCGTCGATCTTCGCGATGGTGATGTCCGCGGTGCGGTCCACCTGGAGCGCGGCCATCTCGGCGGCGTGCTGGGTGGCCACGCGACGGTCGTCGCGGCGGGAGCGGCCGATCAGGACGCTGGACGCAACGACGGCGACGATCCAGATGATCAGCGCCGGGGCGATCGGGTCGGAGTAGACGCCGACCGACAGGGCGCCGAAGGTCAGCGCCATCGACGAGAAGACGGCGCTGGCGGTCTCCTCATCGTTCTTGACGGCGAAGTAGCCGGAGGCGGCCCCGAAGGCGAGCATCAGCCCGGCGGCGCCGACGCTGTGCTCGGCGCCCTGGGCGTTCCAGATCCGGGCCAGGGTCAGCAGCGTGCCGGCGGCCACAGTGGTGCCCGCGTAGGCGCGGTGCTCGCTCAGGAACTCGGCGGGACTCTTCGGCGCGGGCATCTGGCCGGGGGCCGGGGACTGCTTGGACATCGGGGCTCCTCGCGGGCGGGTCAGTCGGTGGAGTCGGGGGTGTCGGCCGTGGCCCGGGCGGCGGCCTGGGCGCGGTGCTCGATCAGCTGGCGGCGCACGTACTCGCGCTTGAAGCCGATGGCGTCGCAGGCCTCGGTCTGCTTGACCTCGCCGCTGTCGATCGCGGCGGCGACGTCGGCCCAGAAGTCGAACTCGGCGTCGGCCTTGCGCTGGTCGCGGGTGACCTTCGCGGCCGCCAGGCGCTGCTGGGCCTGCTGTACGCGCTGGGCCTCGGCGGCCTTGTCGGTGTCAGGCTTGGACATGTCGGGGGCTCCTTCGGGATGGGGGAGGATGGGTTCTCCTCCTGCTCCGGTCTGGAGCGGGTTCGGGGCCCGGGGCGGCCGACTGACCTTGGCCGGGATGGCGGCCGCCCCGGGGCGAAGTCACTCGCTGAGGGCGACCTGCCCCATCGACTCGGCGACGGCGCGGAGCAGGGCGGCGGTGTCGCTGAGCGCGGCCGCCTCCTCCATCTCGCCGTCCTGGGCATAGGCGTTGCGCAGCTGCACGGTCAGCTCGTGTAGCGCAGGCACGGCCAGGCTGGCCTGGAGCGCGAGCCGGATGTCGTCGTAGTCCGCGCCGTTGGTGATGTCCTCGGAGTTGGCCCGGAACGCCGTGGTGGCGTCCCACAGGTCGTCGCCGTCGCGGCTGTCGGGGTCGATCCAGTCGGCGACGTCGTACGCGGCGGCCTCGATCAGCCGGGCGGCCCCCCACGTGGCCAGGATCAGCAGGATCGCCTTGCCGGAGGTGACGTTGAGGACGGTGGTGAACTCAACGACGTCGTTGACCATCCAGGCGAGGACGGCGGCGAGGATGGCGCTGATGCCGACGTTTCCGGCGTGGTCGCCCACCAGGCGCAGGGCGCGGACGGTGAGGCGAAGGGCCCGGAGGGCGCGGCCGCGGGCGTCGGTGGAGTTGAGGTGCATCGCGGTCATGAGCGGGGTTTCCTTCCCGTTGGTGCGAGGCCCTGGCCGGGCTCGCACTCTTAGAATGCCTACTTTTTGTGGGCCTGTCTAGCGTGTGCCCACTATTTATAGGCGTATTTTTGTTTCCGCTGGTCAGGCGGCGTTGGCGACCGGAACGGCGGGGGCGGGGATCGTGGCGTGGGCGGCGGCCGCGAGGCGGGCGACGAGTTCGTGTGCGAACTCGCCCGCCTCGACCAGGGCGTCGGCGAGGTCGGCGTCACCGAGTGCCACGGCGGTGGTGGTCAGCGCGTCCAGGTAGACGGCCATGTCGTAGGCGTCGCCGCGCAGGTCGATCAGGCCGGGCTGGTAGGCGGCCGCGCTGCTGAGGCTGGCGGCGCCGGCCAGGTGCTCGGGCATCCGCTCCTCGGTCAGCTCCTCGATCTGCTTGTCCAGCGCGGCCGCGAGCTGCTCGGTGCTCTCGTGGGCCCAGGTCTTCCCCATGAGGCGGGCGGCCAGGGCGGTGAGCTTGGTGGGGACGTTCACGGGGTGACTCCTTCGTCGGGTCGGGTCCGGCCGGGTGACCGGGCGTCCACGCCGGGCCCCGGACTCTGTGAATCCCGGAGTACGGGAGTTACAGAGTCCGGAACCAGCGGGAACGCCGGGGCTACTTGCTGGCGGTGCTGGTGCGGCGTTCGTCCTTGCCCTCGCGGGCGCGCTCCGCGCGGCGCTCGGCGGCCTCCAGGGCGGCGGCGACCGGTCCGGCGCACTCGGTGCAGGGGATGGAGATGCCGGGGGCGGTGATCTGGCCGGTGTCGTCGCAGACCAGGCACTTCGGGCCCTTCTCGGGGGCCTGGACGCCGTACGCCTTGCGGTAGGCGGAGACCGGCGGCGTCTTCGGGGGCTTCCGCTCCGCCGGGCGCCGGCGGGAGCCCTTGACCGGCTCGACGCCTCCGGCCTGCATCGTCCAGGCCGTCCGCAGCAGGGCGGCCACCGGGCGCATTGCCTCGTTGCGCACCCGCTTGCCGACCCGCTTCTTGACCTTGCGGACCTCCCGGCGGACCTTCGCCTTCGCCTTCCTCCGGCCGTACTTGGCGACCTCGATCGCGCCCTGGCGGATCTCCTTGACGTAGTCGATCGGCGGCGGCGGCTCCTCGCCGAACCCGGCCTCGATCAGCCACAGCCAGTTGACGTCCTGCTCCCCGTTCCGGAAGCGGCAGTACGCCATCCACTGCGACACGTCGATGCGGGGCTCGACCCAGGTGTGCCCGACCGGGCAGGCGGCCTCCACCACGGCGTCCGTGCCGACCTTGTAGGCCAGCCGGAGACCGGCGTCCGCCTCGCACACCGGGCAGGCGATCACGGTCTGAATCCACACCCGGCGCCACGTGTGCTCGGGGTCCTCGACGACGTAGCGGAAGCGGCGCTCGAAGAAGAGGTAGAAGTCGCCTCCGTCGGGGTTGAAGGCCTGCCACGGGTTGATCGGCATCGGATCTCCTCGGTGGAACATTCGTGATCTTCCGGACGTAACAGCGGCGGAACGGGGGGAAACGTGCAGGTCAGGGGCTTGGAACAGGTCCGGAACGGGGCCCGGGGAGGGGGAACATGTTCCGGCCCGGGGCGGGGGTTCCGGCCCTGTTCCGGGCCGGTTCCCCCTCGCTGACCTGCATGTTTCCGGGTGTTCCGGAGCGGATCAGCTCTCGCCGACGAGTCCCTTGAGGTCCCGCAGGCGGTAGCCCTTGATCGTCTTCTCGGCGCCCTTGGGCCGGTACGACTCCTTGGCCCACTTCTGGCCCCGCGGGGCGAGGACCTTGTCGAGCACCAGGGCCAGGACGGCGCCCTTGCTCATCGCCGGGCCGTCGCCGGTGGCGAACCGCTCCAGGTCCCACGTCTCCGGCTGGACCTCGTGCAGGGCGTCGAACAGCTCGTCCTCCGTCAGGCCGCTCGGGTCACCGAGGGACCGGTAGATCGAGCGGATCACCTGGAGGAGGACCGGCAGCTTCTCCTCCTCGACCTCGTCCTCGTCGCCGTCCCACGGGTCGCCGCCGCCGGGGTTCGGCAGGACGACGCCGGGGGCGAAGGCCTTCGACGCGGCGTCCAGCTCGCACATCCCGGCCGCGGCCCGCTCGGTGGCCCGGCGGTCGGCCTCGTCGTCGCTGGTGATGCAGGCCCGGTACGGGATCGGCTCGCAGTAGTCGCCGCCCGCCATCACGTACGCCACGGAGGCGTCGTTGACGGCGTCGCCCATCGCGGGCAGCAGCCGGTCCGGCCGCCATCCCTGGGCCATCGCGCCGCCGCCGGCGATCTGCACGATGTCGTCCTTGTCGCAGGCGCACATGACCTGGACCGGGAGTTCGGCCAGCCACATGTTCGCGCCCACCCGGTCGCGGGTGACGCCCTGCGAGGCGATCTCCACGCCCACGTCGGACTTCAACGAGGTGAGGTTGATCTGCTTGACCAGCTCGTCCAGCCGGAGCGGCTTCTCCTCGCCCTCCTCGGGCTCGGGGAAAGTCTCGCTCTTGGCCGCCATTACCAGAGCCGGGAATTCGTCGATAACGACGGTAATTCCGGGACGCTCCGGGCTGGCCTCCCAGTTCAGGCCCATTCCGAGCCGGTCAAAGAGCTTCGGCCGACCCATTCCCACCGCGAGAGCCCATTCGAGAACGACACGGGCCTCCTTCGGCGTGCGGGCGACCGCCGACATGGCCTTGCGGTACGGCCCGAATCCCGATCCGTACGAACCGAGGTCGATACCGACGATGATCCGGTCACTGGTCGCGGTGAGCGCGTCCAGGCGGGCCCGCAGCATCGTCGACTTCCCCGAGCGGGACTTGCCGATGTACGCGGCGCTGGTCCGCTTGCCCGGAAGGGCCAGGGGACGGCCCGACATGTCGGCACCGAACTGCGCCTTGTGCAATTCGTGCGTGGTGACCGACTTCGGCGCCCGGTAGGGCAATTCCGGAACGGCCTTCCACGGGTCATCTCCCGGAATACGAAGAACGCATTCATTACGGGCTTGCGCCGACTGCTGCAACAGCGCCGAATTCGTGCGCACGCCCGGCAGGCACGCCTCCAGCAGATCCAGGTTCGCCGACAGCTTCTCCGGGGTCTGGTTCTTGAGCACGACCACGATCTCGAAGCCCCAGTTGCGCGGGCGGATCTGCAAGGAGTGGACGGCAACGCCGATCTCCTGGGTCAGCGCCTCGTGCAGCATCGCCTCGAAGGCCCGCGGCGTCATGCCCATCTCGAACCGGTCCGGCAGACCGGCCTCGGTGCGCTCCAGCTCCTCCAGCTGCTCCGGCGACATGTCGGGGCGGCGGCCGACCCGGGCCAGCACCGCGAGGTTGACGAGCACCCCGGCACCCAGACCGATCAGACCGTCCATGAACACGAACCCGGCGGCGTCGATCCCGGCCATCGGCAGGTACGCGGCCGCCGCCCGCTGGAAGAACTTGACGCGGGCCGTGGAGACCGCCGTAGTCGCCTGGACCAGGGCCATCGACGACTCCTGCTGCGCGACGTCGGCCGCCTTCTTCTTCGCGTCCCGCTGGAGCAGTGCGAACTGGGCCCGGCGGGCCGCCCGTGCCGCCTCCAGCGCGAGCATCTCGGCACGCTGCTTGGCGGCGTCGGCGTTCTGGCCCTCGACCCCGCGGACCCAGCGCTGCACGCGCACCCCGCCGCGGATCGTGGTGGGGACGACGCCGCGCGGCGTCCACTGGCGCGACGCCCACCGACGGACCCGGCGCCGGGCCTGGCGCTGGACGTACGCGCGCCGGGCGGTGCGGCCCTCCGGGGTGCGGAGCGTCGGGTGAATCCACGGCGCGTCACCCTCCGCGTCCTCCCCCAGCTCCCACTCGCGGGCCGGGATCACCCTGCCCTCGACCGGCGCGGCCGCGGGCTTGGTCATGTCGACGCGGGCCGCCGGCGCGGCGGGCTCGGGCGCCGTCGTGGTGTCGGAGACCTCGGGCTCGGGCTCGGCCTCAACGAACGGCAGCCGGATCACCTTCGCCACAGTCTCGTCGCGGCCGGTCTTCGCGGTCCGCTCGTCGGTCTCGGTCATGCTGGTCTCGCCTCCTTCTGGGGGTGGTGGCGAGACGGGGACGGCCATCGTCTTGGTCGGTGAGGGACCGGCCCCGTCTCGCACTCTTCGGTTGGTGTTCAGAACCCGGCACTACGGGAGTCCGTGAGTCCGGGAGTCACAGACTTACAGACTCCGGTATTTGGTGCGCGGGTCAGCTGGTCGCGGCCAGGTGCAGGACGGTGTCGCCCTTGTGCTCGCGCTCGGCTTCCTTGATCCGCGCACGGCACCAGGTCTCTCCGCGCAGCACCCGCAGCCGCTGCTCCGGCACCTCCTTCTCGAAGTACCGCTGGACGTCCTTCCAGCCCGTCTCCTGGTCCGCGCGGAGCCGCGCGAGGACCCACTCGCGGGCCGCCTCCTTCTCGGCCTCGGCCTGCTCCGGGGTGGCCGCGCGAGCGGTCTCCGCGGCGAGCGTGCGGGCCGCGCGAGCCTGCTTCGAGCCGCCCTCGCCAGCGTCCTTCTGACGGCCCGGCGCGGAGGGGGGGTTGTTGGGCTTGACCTGCTCGTTCGTTGCGCGCGTGCGGGGCGCGCGCGGGCCCTGTGGGGCCTCTCCAGCGGGGACCTCGGCGCCCTTTTTGATCTTCGCGGCGGATGTCTTCGTGCGGTCCGCGCGGAGGGCGTTCGCGGGGTCCGCGAGGATCTTCCCGATGGCCGCGGGGTCGATCATCCAGCCCTCGCCGGCGGGCACCTCGCGCACCGGCTCGGCGGGCGCGTCGAACATCGCGAGCGACGCCGTGGGCCTCAGCTCGTCGTGCTTCTCGACGAGCCCGGCGACCTTGCCCGCGCGCTTGCCGAACCGCTTGAGGATGCCCTTGGTCACGCCCGGCTCGGCGCCGTGCACCTGGCGCCAGGCCCGGTCCCACGCCTCCGCTTCCGACAGGGGCGGCATCGTCGCCGTGCGCAGCCACGCGGCCCGCCGCACGACGCGCGGGTGCTTGATCCGCCGCAGCAGCGCGATCCGGATCTCCTCCGCGCTGCGGCCGCCCACGCGGTGCATCTGGGAGTGGAGGTAGATCTCGAACACCCCGACGCCGAACAGGGAGCTGGCCGCGAAGACGACCGCGAGTTCGGGCTTGTCCGCGTGGTGCCAGGCGTTGAGCGCGGCCGCGATGGTGGCGAACGTCCACGTCATCACCGAGTACAGCTTCGCGGGCTTGTCGTTCTCGACCGCCCACTTGCGCAGCCACGCCATCGCCCAGGTCGCGCCCTCGATGAAGACCGGCACCAGCAGCGCCAGGACCCAGACGACACCGAGGTCGACCACGGCGGAGAACTGGCCGGGGAACGCGAACGCGATGGAGGTGATCACCACGGTCATCACCCACGGCATCGGCGATCCGACCGCGGCCGCCATCCGTTCGTTGCGGGCCTTGCGGGCCGCGGCCTTCTTCTCGCGCCGCTTGCCCTTCTCTTCCAGCTTCTTCGTCTTCGCGGCCTCCTTGCGCAGGTCCTTGCGCTCGGCGGCCTTGTCGCGGGCCTCGGAGATCTCGATGTCCGCCAGGGCATTGGTGCGGCGTCCCGTGGCCTCGGCCTGGGTGGCCGCCGCGCGCGCCGTGACCTTGTCCATCTGACGGCGGCCCTCGTAGGTCGTCGTCTCCATCAGCGGGTCCTTTCCTGGCCCTGGCCCTGGCGGGCCCGGGTGACGCGGGTGATCGGGTCGGAGACGTTCAGGGAGGTGAGGACCTGCCACGAGTCGAAGTCGGCGCCGGTCCAGTCCGTCACGTCAGCGGTCTGCGGGGCGGCCTCGGCCAGGCGGTCGTTCGCCGTGGTGGTCGCGGTCTTCACGCCGCCTCCTTGTCGCGGTAGCCGCCCGCCACCGTGCGGAAGGCGGGGGAGGTGAGGGCGCTCTGCGGGGTGAGGACGGCGTCCAGGGCGATGACCACGAGCGCGATCAGCGCCAGGCCGATGCGGGCCATGACGTCCAGCTCGATCCCGAACAGCCAGGCGCCGCCGGCCAGCGCGGCGAACAGCCGCACCCGGCCCAGCATCACGGGCAGCAGGGAGAACAGGAGGGTCAGGCGGGGGTTGGATGTCGTGAAGTTCATGCGGCCCGACCACCCTTCACGGTGCCCAGGGCGGCGGTGCCGCGCCGCGGCATCGGCACCACGTTCGCCAGGGGGCGGACGCCCAGCACCCGGCGCAGGTGCTTGATGTTCTCGCGGTCGATCTCGCTGTCCGGGTCGCTGGTGTCCACCAGGAACTCCAGGAAGTCGGACCGCAGCTCGGGGGACGCGGCGCGGAGGGCGGCGAAGTCAGTACCGAAACCCATCGCGGCCTCGATGTACTCGCTCTCGCTGCCGACGATGCGGCCTGCGACGATGGTCCTCATAGGGTCGTGCCTCTCTACTCGTTCGGCCCTTGCGCGGGCTCTCCGGCTTGGCTTCCAGGCGGCCGGGGGGCCCGTTTTTGACATGGCGGTGCCCCAGGAACGAAGCACACGGGTTTCTCGCCCCTCCTCCCACTCAGATGACTAGTTAAGTGGCGGGGCGCTTCGATTAACCCACTGGACTTGGCGGCTGTCAACCTGTCTAGTTACCCGGCATGTCGAACTGCCTTTGACCTGCTCTTTTTTCCCGTAGAGACGAATTGGCAGTGTCTCGACTTCCGGAAGACAACTAGACATGTCATGCTGGCAGCGTCGATCTAGAACCACACCGAAAGCGAGGGCCAGACAGCCGTGACCAAGAAGGAGCCCCCGAAGGTGCAGCGGATTGCCGCGAGCATCCAGGGCAAGATCGAGCGGGGCATCTACCCGCCCGGGTCACTGCTGCCGAGCGTCCCCGAACTGCAAGCGGCTGAAGGCATCGCCTACCAGACCGCACGCGAGGTCTACGGCGTCCTACAGGCGCAGGGACTCGTCTTCTCGCGGCGCGGGAAGGGCACGTACGTCAGCCTCCTGCTTGGCAAGATCCTCCGCGACGGCACCGGCAGATACCTGCCCAGCGCGCGATCCGAGGGGGGAGCGGTCGGCGCGTTCGACGCGGAGATTCGCCGTCTGGGCTTGATCTACCAGCCCTTGCCGACGGTGATCGCTCGCGAGCGGCCGCCGAAGCGGGTGGCCACCCTGCTGGGCTTGCACCACGCGACGAAGGCCTTGAAGCGGGAGCGCGTCATGCCCGTCGGCCTGGCGGAGGACACCGAGGTGACCGAGGTCATCCAGCTCGCCACCTCATGGTTCCCGCCCGATGTGGCAGATGCGTGCCCACAGCTGGAGCAGCAGAACACGGGCGCCGGCGGGAGCAAGAGCAGACTCGCGGATGCCGGGTACGCGCAAGTCCGGTTGCGCGAAGAGATCGAGGTGCGCCCCGCCTCCCCCGAGGAGGCGAACGCCCTCGGCATCCCAACCGATCAGGCGGTCCTGGAGATCACCCACCAGGGCCTGACGGAGGACGGGCGGACCGTGGAGGTTGGACTCCACGTCATGCCCCGGACGAAGTGGCGCCTCTCGTACGAGTGGAAGATCGGCGCCTAGACCGGCTGCACTCGTCGCAGCGCAACCAGACACACGACACCGATAGCAAGGAGCAGAGCCCACATGGCAAGCAACACGATCGGCGCTGACGGCCTGATCACCCGAGACGCCCGTAGCCGCTACCGCACGGCTCAGCGGGAAGAGAACGGCGCGCACGGCGCGTACGAGGGTGAGCTGCGCCGCGGCGGTGGCTCCCCGCGCAGCGACGTCACGGTGTCGCGCGGCACCGCTCCGGCCGACGTCGCCGAGCTGCTTGGGGAGCGGGGAGAGGTCGTCGTCCGAGCCCGCCGGATGTTCGACGGTGACCGGCTGATCCAGCTGGCGGACACCTTCATCCCGATCGACGTGGCGGAGGCCGCTGGCATCGAGCAGATCGACACCGGCGTTGGCGGCATCATCAGCCGGATGCGCGAGGCAGGATTCGACCAGGGGGACGAGGCCACCGAGGACGTCGACCTTCGGCCGTCCACCAAGGAGGAGGCCGAAGCTTTCGGCCTGCGCCCCGGTGAACTGGTGCTCACGATCACGCACGTCGGCACGACCGAGGACGGCCGGGTCGTAGAGGTCACCCAGCACGTCTTGGGACGCGGTTGGAAGCTGCGGTACGCCGTCCCGCTGGCCTGATCACCAGATGGGCCCCCGCCGCCGCCGGGGGCCCATCGCCCTCAAAGGACTCCCGTATGACCGCACGACTCACGAGCACCGAGATCCTCGCCGAGCTGAAGGGTGCCCTCGGCGAGGGCGGCTGGCTCCCCGCCTACACCGAGGGGGGCGGGCCGGGCCCGCTGCCGCAGAACGCCACGTTGTCCGCTGTGGTAGAGGCCCTGGAGGAACACGCCCGCGTTGCCTCGTCCGCAGCAGTGACCACCCAGCTGAACCGCGCCGCGCTGGAGATGGCAGGGATCAAACGGGTTGACGACGAGTCGGTGACGTACGGAAAGCTCGGAACCGCCTTGGCCTACCTCGTGCAGGCCCGCGGGGCCGCAGAGACCTCTTTGTGACCTTTACGAGTTATGTCGGCCCTACCAGCGGTGACGGACGCAACTCACAGGGTGTGTCCCCCGTTGGAGCAGCTAGATCAGAAGGGAAGATAGGGCCATGACTTCTTAAACAAGGCTGCAAACGCCGCGACGGCCGTCCCTGTGCCACCAGGTCCGGCCGTCTGAGTCGACTCGCTCGCTATGCCTGCTCCGAGTCGTACGTCGGCGGTAACGCCGGGCGCCAAGACCACAAGGGCCCGGGTACCGATATCAGAATAGCCAGACCTGGCCGCACCAAACAGCCACGCGTGCGCCGCGTCACTCCTATCTGGTGATGATCCACCGTCGTACGGCTCCCCGATATCCAGGGGAGACCCCAGCACCATGCGCACCACTGTTCGACCGCCCGGCACGAGCGCCGTGTCCGGGGCGGGCTCCGCCACCCCGAGAGGGGGTGCGCGTTGAGGAAGCGTTCAGGACGGCCGCCACGGTTCGCGGCCGTCCCCAATGAGACCGTCGACGACGCCAACAGCCTTGATCTGGAGGCCCTGGGCCTGCTGACCGTGGTTCTGCGTCACCGCGATGGCTACGAGATCACGTTGCCGGAGATCGCGGAGAAGTACGGCTACGGCCGGGACGGGCTGGCCGGTGCCTGGGGCCTGCTCCAGGTCGCGCGGTACATCATCAAGGTCAAGATCCAGTGGGCGCGGGACAACCAGTGGTCGACCGAGGTCGTGGTGTACGACACACCCGCCACGGACGACGAGATCCAGGAGCTGCTGGCCAGCATCGCGGCGGAGGACAACGTACGGGTCGCGAAGCTGGAGCCGCCGACGAAGACCGCGAGGGAGCGGGCGGCGAAGCACTCCGCCAAGGTGGAGGCCAAGCGGAAGTCGAAGCCGGAGCGCCGGAAGGTCGACTTCGACGTGCCGGGAGAGACCGGCCGGGGCCGCCGTGGTGGTGGCGAGGATCAGGGGAGTGGGGCCGCCGCGCCGGCGGCACCGGCTACGCCGCCCCGGAAGTCGGCGGCGCCGAAGAAGCCGACGGGGAAGAAGGAGTCGGGCAGGCGGCTGACGCAAGCTGAGGCCGCGGCGGTGAAGCTGGTGGAGACGGCGTTCCCGGAGGAACTGCAACTGCCGTCGTACCGGCCGCCGGTGTTGCGGGACGCGATCCTGGAGGCCCTGGACTCGCGGTCGGTGGACGTCGTGGTTGAGCGGGTGAAGCGCCGGTGGTGGAAGCACGGCTACGAGGAAGCCGTGATGCCGGGCGGCAAGGGCATCGGGTCGGCGATCGGTGTCGCGGTGGCGCTGGTGCGTCCGTCGACGGACTGCCCGGACCCGATGTGTGAGGACGGCGTGGTCCTGGACACCAAGGTGCCGTGCCGGGTGTGCGAGCAGCGCAAGGAAGACCGCAAGGGCCCGGTGCCCGCGCAGCGCGGCGGGTCCGGCGAGGGCCAGGGCGACGGCGCCCCGGCGCCGCGGCGGTGGAAGTGCCGCAGCTGCCACACGCTGGGCAAGTCGGGTATCGAGGCTCCCGAGGACGGCCTGTGCGGTCCGTGCCGGAAGGACGAGCAGGAGGCGGCGGCCGCGGTCGCGTCTGCGCGCGAGCGGCTAGAGCAGGCGGAGGCCCGCCGGGAGCAGCTGGCCCGCGAGCAGTGGATCGAGCTGGTGGAGGACGCCTACCGCGAGCACGCCGAACGCGAGCAGACGGCCGCTGAGGAGCGTGAGCGCCAAGAGGCGGAGGAACGGAAGCGGCGGGCCGACGCGGAGGAACGGCGCCGTATCCAGGAGCAGATCGCCCGCGAGAACCCGGAGCTGCTGGCCTACTCGCAGACCGCCTGACCACGGCCGGACGGCCGTACCCCACGCCGGGGTACGGCCCTTCGGCATGTCCGGAGTCCGGGACTCTGTGAGTACGGGACTGCCGGAGTCTGTACTCCTGGCCGTGCGCGTTGCGCACACCGTGCGGCGGTGAGGGATGCACGAGGCACGGCGCGGAGCGTCGTTCCTCGAGCAGGACCGCCCCGGGCGGCGGCGGCCCGGCTACACGTCCGACGCGGCGGCCGCGAGGACGCCGACGGTGCTGTCGAGCATCGCGCACAGCGCGGGCAGGTCCTCCTCGACGGCGGTGATGGGGTCGTTGGCGAGGGCCTTCGGCATGGCAAGCACGCAGCCGGTCACCGCCACGATCACCGCCTTGTGCGCGGGGGAGAGCTGCTCGGCGGTGGCCAGGCCGTACGCGACGTCCAGCCGTTCCCGGAGCGCCTGGGGGACTCCCCCTTCTCCGTACCGGTCGACGTCGTCGCAGTCGGCCGGGTCCAGACCGGCCGTCGCCTCCTGGACGGCGTCGGCCAGATCGCCCGCGATCGGGTTCCCGACCGGGCCGGGCAGGGAACGCAGCCAGTCGGCCGCCCGGCGCCCGGACGCGGCAGCCGTCTCCAGCGCGGCCTCCTGCCCGGGGATCGGCTCGGTGGTCGCGGGGGCGGCCGGCGGGACGGCGGCGGGGCGGGGCAGGTCGTAGAGGCTCACGCACGGACCAACGACGGCCGGAGTGCCGGGGACACCCCGGGTTCGCCGGCGGCCGCGGCGCGCTCCTCTGCCGGACTCCGGTAGTCCGAGACTCTGGGAGTGCCGGACTACCGGAGTCCGGTGCCGGGTCGGTCCGGGCCTGGTCCGAGCGGGCGCCGTATGCCGTGTGGTGCCAACTGGCGGTCGACGTCGACGGCGGGCGGCGGCTGGTCGGCGGCCCGGTCGGCGACGGTGCCCGGCCGCGTGACGGCAGTGTCCTGCGCGAGGGGGCTGGGCTGAGGGCCGGTGCCCAGGGGGCGGCGGGTGGTGCTCACGGCCTCATCCTGGCAGGCCCGGGCGGGGAAGCTGGCCTACTCGGCGGCCGATGCGGGCGGGGTGCTGAGCGGCGCGAGAGCGGTGTAGCAGGGGCCGCACACCGGAAGGGCGTCGGTGATATCGGCCGGGGAGCTGTGCTGTTCGACCCCGGGCGTGACCACGCGCAGCAGGTGCCCGGGCTCGGCGGCCGCGGTGCAGGTGCCCGAGCCCTGGTGGTACAGGGCGCACACGCAGCGGCAGCCGCCGGGCCGGTGCTGTTCCCACGTGAACAGCCACGTCTTCGTCAGGTAGAGCACGGGGTGCTCGGGTTCGCCGGACATGTCGGAGACGGTAGCGGTCCCGCCCGCCGGGGTGTGCGCGTTGCGCACGGTTCACCCGGGGCGAGGCCTCACCCGGAGTGATGAAACCTGTACGATCCAGCGGGTAACAAGTTGGATCAAGAAATGCGAAACGGCCCCAAAGGTTTGGTCGCCAGGGGGCCGCTCGCTGTGATGCTTCGGTCCCACTGTACGGGGTGCTCCCGATTTCAGGGCACCCTGCGCGGGGTCCCGAGGCGGGAGAGGCGTACCCGCATGACCCCTGAACAGGCGAAAGACGGCTTGATCCACGAGCAGCCCCAGGGCTATTCGATGACCCCCCAGTGGGTGATCAAGGCGGCTCCCAAGCATGTCTGGTTGTACGACTGGCTGCGTGCGCGCTACGGCGGCCTCGACGAGACCTTCCCCGGCGTCGACACGCTCGCGGAAGAGTTCGGCGTGTCCCGCTCGACGATCGAGCGGACGCTGCGGGAGCTGCGGAAGGTCGGGGCGCTGGAGGTCCGGCCGCGCTACAAGGACAACGGCGCGCAGACCACGAACCTGTACGTCACGAAGTTCTACCCGCCGGCGGCGTCCGCCTGACCGGCAGGCTCCAGCCCAGCACGCAGGCCCCTGTCAAAGGTGACGGGGGCCTGTTGCCGTCTTCGGACCCGGCCGCCGACCCCCCATCAGATCTGACGGGGGGTCCCCGTCACCTTTGACAGGGGGGTCCCCAGCAGGAATGACGGGGGGACCCCGTCAGAAATGACGGGCAAAGTACATAGAGGTGATCTAGATAGAGGGGTTGAGGCACACAGAGCTGTGAGCCACACAGAGATCGTGTGCTGCGCACGCTCATCGACTGCCGGGGGCTAACGCCGCCCCCGGCCACCCCGCGCCAGCGCCTTGGATGCGCTGGACCATCCCCCGGTCATGGTCCTGCGCTTCGCGCACCATTCCAGGCCCTAGGGGGCCTTCCATTGGACCAAGCCCCCTGGAAGTAGTGGCTGATCACCATCGTGGCTGGGGTCCTACCTGATGTAGGAACAGAAACCACAGGACGCGCGTGCGCGCGCGAGGCGGCGGCCGCGCTCAACCGCCCTCGATGTGCCGGTGGCCCGCGTCGTACTGGCGGCGGACGGTGGACTGCTTCTCCGGGTCGCCGTGGACGGCCTTGGCGATCGTGCGCCAGGACAGCTTGTGGTCGTCGCGGAGGTGGACGACCAGGACCGCGGCGCGGGCCTCCAGGAGCCGGGCGAGGTCTGTCGTGTGGGCGGCGGCGGCGAGGGCCTGCTCGGCGGGCTCGTGCGGGTCGTACCCGGCCCCGTACTCGTCTCCCAGGGCTTGCAGAGCGTGCGCGAGTTCGCCGGAGTCGACCGTGCGGGCGAGGTGCCCGTGCCGGTCGTCGTGCCGCGTCCAGCGGATCTCGGCTCGGCACTCGCTGGGGTGGGTGACGGTGACGGCCACCGTGGTTCTCCTTCCGGCCGGGGTGTGCGCATTGCGCACGCTTGATCATGCCGCACCGCCCGACGACCTCTTGCCCCTTCCCGGATAAGTTGATTGAATTAGCAGTGTGAAGCTGGGGGCGGGAATCCCCGGCTGACGCTCCGGGCCCGCGGGCCCGCACCGAAGTCCTCAACGACCGGAAGGAAGCCGATGGCCTCCGAGACCTCCAGCACCACCCCGGCCGCCACGCAGTGGCCGTATGCCCCTGGTGACACCGTCTTCGTCTACGACGGCGGGCCGGGCCTCGTCAGCCGCGTCGAAGGGTGGGCCCTGAGCCTCCTGGAGAGCGTGATGGGCGACGGCCGCGAGGCCACGTTGAAGCGCATGGTCGTCGTCTTCCGCGACGCCGCCGGCCACCTCGACATCTCCTCGCCGCTGTGCGTGGCGCCCCTGGAGGCGGCGGCCGCGGCCTGGCACCTGGTCGCCCCGGACGGGCGGATCGTCGGCGGCGGCACCCGCCGTCAGGGCCGCGAGCCCTCGATGGCGCGCGACGAGCTGGAGGCGCTGCGCGACGCGGGCACGTACGAGTCCCTGGTCGGCTCGGTGGCCGTCGACGGCCTGCCGGATGGCGTCCAGCGTGCCTCGTCCGCCGGCGGGACCGACCCGGTGACCGAGCCCTCGGACGGCACCTTCGCCGCGGCCCGCGGCGGCGTCTACCTGTGGCACGTCCCGACCCCCTGAATCCGCCCCCAGCCCCCTAATCGAAGCGTTTTCCCAGGTCAGGCCCGACACCCGGTTTTTCGGTTGTCGGGCCTGACCTGCGTAAATGGTTCGTTTTCGCAGGTGGGACCCGACAACGGGTTTTCCCGGGACCCGGGGAAGGCGGGAGTCCCTATAGAAGACTGGGGTTACAGAAGACGAGACAGAACACAAAAAGCGCCTTGCGGCGCGTGCGCCGCTGGTGACGCCCGGAGGGCTAGGTACCGGTAGTAGCGCGTGAGCGTGCGCGAGGCGGCTCCGCCGCGACCCATGGCGCCACGGCGCCAGACAGTTCGCCCCTCCCCGAAGAGATCCACCCGGCGGCCGGTGGCCGCAGTCCAGCCCGGCACCGGGCGGGCCTCGATGGGCATCCGCCCCTCTCGTCCCCCTAACAGGCCGATGCGCCCGGCTCTAGTAGGCCCTCTCTCCCCCGGTACAGGGGCTCATGGCACCCTCACCGCCGTTGCCGGAGGGGACCCCCCGGCGCTGAAAGCGCAGGTCAAGACCGCAACCCCGATGAAAGCCGCAGGCTCATGACAAGCGGAGCGACGGCGCACCGCCGCTTTCGGGCGCCTGGGCCTGTTAGGGGTTAGAGGAGGGGGGCGCGGGCCCGTCACCCGTTGGGGTGAACGCCGGTGCTGGGGTGACGGCATCGTCGTGGCTGAGGTGATGACGGGCCCGCGCCGTGGGTGGCTGGCCTGAGTGCGTACGTGCAGGTCAACCCATAAATAGGACGCCCCTCCGGGGCGACTCAACGCAGCCCAATCGGCTCCGCCGGGGGCGCCACGGGCGCCCCCGACTCCACCGATGGGACAGCGGACGCCCTACGGGCGGCAACCAGGAGAGGGAGTCGGCGCGACCCTGAGCGGTCCTGTGCGGCTCTCAGGGCTTGATCGGCACTCCCGGGCCTCCGTGCCGGGAACGGCGCTCCTGGCCCCCGTCAGGCGCGTTCTCGGCGGTCTTCTGTGGCGGGTGTGGCGAGGGGTTCCGCCGGGCCGTTGCGGCGCCGCCCTCCCCCGCCGGGCCGCCGACCTGTCCCCGCCGGCGGCCCGCGCACCGGCCAGTCACGGACTCCGGGACTACTCCCGGACTCACGGACTCTGTAATTTCACGCATAAATATGCAGCTCAGAGGGCCTGTCCGGTGGCTGGTGCAAAGAATCTTCCCTGCACCTCTTGCAGGGGGTGTACGGAAGTCCGTACAGTCTTAGGTGTACGAAGTTCCGTACAGCAACCGAAGGAGAGAGCCCGTGAGTGACACCACCTCTCAGAACTCGAACGACACCGTGACTGTCGAGATCACCAAGTACTCCGTGGTCGACGCCGAGATCCCGGCAGACCACGAGGACCGCCGGCACTTCACCCTCCAGGTCCAGCGGCGCGGTGACGGCACCTGGACCATCCACCACAAGGGCGAGTACCTCGGCGAGGACGGCCGCTGGGGTGAGGACGCGCACGGCTTCGACCACGACACCGCGCTGGCGCGGGCCAAGGAGGAAGCGCCCCACCTGATGGTCAACGGGCTGACCATCGGCGACGTGCTTGCCAGGCGGAAGTAGGACAACCCGGCGCTCCCGGCCACGGCTGGGGGCGCCAAACCCCGCGGGCCCGCGATCCCGGCCAGCTGCCACGGCGCGGGGTGGCCGTCGCTCGCGTTCAACTGCGCAGCGGCGGCCACGGTGTGGGGCTGGCCCGCCGGATCGCCGAGCCCCGCGCCGACCGGCGCGGGGCTCATGCGTGTACCGCGGCCCGGTCGCTGCGGGTGCCCGGCGGATGGCTCCCTCTTGTGTTGCGAATAACGGAGTCTGGAACTGCCGGAGTACGGCACTACCGAACTTACGGACTCTGTTATTTGAGCTGCATATCTGCTGGTCAACGTCGCACGATGGCAGTCGTTGAAAGAAACTTCCCTGCACCTCTTGCAGGGGTGTACGGAAGTCCGTACAGTCTTAGGTGTACGAAGTTCCGTACAGCAACCGAAGGAGAATCCGATGATCGTCGCTCTCGCCACCTCGGTGATCGCCGTGATCAGCACCCTGCTCGGCTCGATCGTGACCGGTCGCCTCCAGGAGCGCGTCACCGACCGCAGCGAGGCCGAGAGCCGTCGGCGGGAGCTGCGCAAGGAGCACCTGGACGCCGTCAAGGACCTCGCGGCCGCCGTGTCCGCCCACCGCTCGATGATGTGGCGCCGCGGCGACGCGAAGTTCAAGGGCGACCTGGAGCGCTACGCGGAGCTGCGCACCCGCAGCCACGAGACCCGCGCCGCGGTGACCGCTCCCCTGGTCGCCCTGCGGATTCTCGTCACCGACGCCACCGTGCGCGCCGCGGCGGACCGGATGGTCGACGCCACGTTCGGGATGCGTCACCAGGACACCTCCGCCGAGGTCCTCAACGACGCCCGGGTCGCGGCCCTCACCGCTCACGACCAGTTCGTGGACGCCGCCGCCGAGTACGTCCGCGGCCTCTGACCCCGCCCGACACCGACTGCCGAACAGGAAGGAGAACAGCCGCCATGGAGCAGCCGTCGAAGGAGATCGCCCGCGTCACCGCTGTCGAGACGGCCGCCGAACGCCACGGCGTCGGCGCCGACGAGGCCCTGGCGGCTCTCGCCCTGGCGGCTCTCGCCCCGGCCGCGGCCGCCGCGCTGCGGCTGCTCGCCGACGCCATCCGGCGCGGCACCGACCACGACGACGTCGTCCAGGCCCTGAAGGAGGCCGGGGTGCACGACGCGTTCGCCGACGTCCTCGACGCCGCCTCCGACACCGCCACCAGCGAGCTGGAGGACCCGTTCGAGTTCGACGGCCGCCTGCACGCCGACAACCTCAGCGCCGCCGCCGGCCAGGTCCGCGACGCGTTCCGCTGGCTGTAGCCACCACCACGCAGTACCGAGAAGGGGAAACCGCCTGATGATCGCCATCGTCCGTACGACCACGCTGAACGCCCTCCGGGCCGACAGCGCCGCCCTGGAGACCACCCGCGAGGACCTCACCCGGGCGCAGACCGAGGCCGCCACCGCGACGGACTCCGCCACCCGCGCCGAGACCCTCGCCGAGCAGCAGTTACGGCAGCTCGCTCAGGCGCACGCCGACCGCTTCCAGGCCGAACGCGACCGGGATGCCGCCCGCAAAGAGCGGGACCAGGCCCTGGAGACGGCCCGGCAGGAGGCACAGCAGCAGCTCGCCGAGATCCGCGCCGAGGTGGACCAGATCCGCCGCGACGCCGCCGACACCGAGACCGGCGAGACCATGCGCGCGGCCCTCGCGTACCGCATGTTCCAGCGCCTCTACGCGGACGCCCGCGCCCAAGGCCTGGTGGCCAAGCCGCCGGTCGACCTGGTCGCCGTGATCCTCGGTCTGGACGGTGCCGAGCCGGGCCCGGACAGCGGGCTCGACCGCACGCCTGCCTGACGGGCCTGCGCGGGGTGCCCCACACCGACGTTCGGTGTGGGGCACCCCGCTCTGTTCGCTCCCTCAGCCGCCCGGCCCGGGCCGCCGCCGGCGGGGCACACACGGCCGGAGTGCCGGAGTACCAGACTCCGGCACTCCGGCATTCCGTGACTCCGGGACTCCGTAATTTCACACGCTCCACCGCTGGTCAGCGCCCTTTCGACGCGCGGCCGCGAAGAAACTTCGCTGCACCCCTTGCAGGGGTGTACGGAACTCCGTACAGTCATGGGTGTACGGAAGTTCGTACACAGGCCGCAAGGCCCCCGCCGACAGAGGAGAAGCCGATGTTCACCGGAACCCCCGAGGAACTTCGCCAGCGTGAGGCCCAGGCTCGCGAACTCGCCGAACAGGCCGCCGCACTCCTCGCCGAGATCGACGCTCTCGGACTGGGTGAGGGCATGGGCCAGCTGCACACCCCCGGCGGAATGATCCGCAAGCGGCCCGGCCAGGGCTGGGTCGTCGCCGACCGCTAGCCAGTCCACGGCGTCCGCAGGTGGCCGCGAACCGCACGACAACCCGAGGAGAACCCACCGCATGAACGACAAGGACCCGATCAGCTTCGTCCCGGCCGCCGAGTCCCGGCTCGGCGGCGGTGACTTCGTCATCAGCCTGACCCCCGAGCAGAAGAAGGCGCTCGGGGTGGATGCCCGCGACCTGGTCGACTGGCTGCACACCGCCCTGTCGGCCATGGCCCTGCTGCGCACCATCAACCCGGCCGCCGACCGCGACGTCGCCGGACCGGACACCTGGTACACCGCGGTCAACGACCTCGACCGGTGCCTCCTGCCCCGCTTGCAGGGCGTCAGGGACGCGGTGATCAAGGCCCACAACAGCAGCGGCGGCAGCCTTGCTCAGCTGGGCCGTGCCATGGACGTCTCGCGCAGTACGGCGCAGGACCGCCTCAAGGCGATCAGCAGCCCGGGCCCCCGCCGGGCTCAGTCCGCGCAGTGGGAGCAATGGGCCTTCGGCGCCCCCGCGCCCCGCGGCGAGGCCTCGCAGGACGACAGCGACAGCCAGTAGCAGCCCCACACCCGGGAGGGCGGGCCGGTCCGCCGGCCAGCAAGAGCGGTCCGCCCCCCGGGCTCAACCCCCATCCAGTCAGGACAGGAGATCTCACCATCATGAACGAGACTGCCGCCGCCGTGTTCGCCGCCGTCTTCGCCGCGCTGTACGTGGCGCACTCCGTCGGGGACCACTGGGTCCAAAGCTCGTGCCAGGCCGCCGACAAGGGCCTGCCCGGCTGGAAGGGCCGCCTGGCCTGCACCCGCCACGTCGTGGGCTTGACCCTGACCAAGGGCATCCTCCTCGCCCTGGTCGTCGTCGCCCTCCAGCTGCCCGTCACCGCGCTGGGCTTGGTGCTGGGACTCGGCATCGACGCAGGAACCCACTGGTGGGCGGACCGCCGGACGACTCTCCGTCGCTTGGCCCACAAGTGCAACAAGACCGAGTTCTACACCCTCGGCACCGGTGACCACCCCGCCGCCCCGGTGGCGCACAGCGGCAAGCCCGCCGCGCATCTGGGCACGGGCGCTTACGCCCTTGACCAGGCATTTCACCACTTCTGGCTCCTGATCGGCGCGCTCCTCATCGCGACCGTCTGACGGCCCCCTGTGCCGCTCCGCCCGCACCTTGGGCGGAGCGGCGCGGAGGACCGTCGGGCAGACCGGCGGCCAACCCGAGAAGGAGACAGCGTGCGCGAGCAGGACTACAGCACCAGCGAATTCCCCTGGATTCACATCGAGACGTTCGACTTCGACCGCGGCGTCCCCCAGACCGTGGTCGGCGCGCTCCTGGTCGACTTACGCGGCGTGGACTTCGACGACCCGACCGAGCAGGAGCACCTCAAGGGCCGTGACGGCAAGGACCCGGAGGTCGTGACGCACGTCCTGGCCTCCCGCATGGCGTTCACCAAGCTGCATCGGACCGCGGGGCAGGCGAAGGCGCTGCTCGACTTCAACGCGGCCTCGAACTTCACGCTGCGGATTCTCATCGGCGACGACGGCGGCCGCCCCCGCGCCGTGGTGGTGGGCGACACCCTGACGGAGATCCTCAACGGGCGCGGGATTCCGACCGAAGTGGAGCACCACCACCTCGACCCGCGGGAGGATCGGCCCGTGGCGCAGACCGGCACGGAGGACCAGGCCCCCGCCATGGACGGCGCGACCCGTGAGGCGGTCCGCGCCTTCTACCGGCTCCACCAGGCCACGGCCGCCGCGGCCGCCGACCCGTTCCACTCCGGGGCTCAGGAGACGCTGTCGAACGCCGCGCACGAGGCGAACGCCGCCATGAAGGAGGCCGGGCTCCTGGCCCGCCCGCCGCACGAGGTGATCGCACTGGTCCGTCAGGAGTTCCCCAACTACGACCCCACCGGCGGCCTCGGCTGCCAGAAGGGCGACGACCGATGATCCGTGACGCCGCGACCTGCGACACCTCCGGCTGCCTGGCCATCTACCTCGAACCCGACGACCTCCCCGAAGAACGGCCGATCGAGACCGCGTTGGAGGCGGCGGGCTGGGTCCTCGACGACGCCGCCGGCCACGCGTGCCCCGGCTGCGTGCGCGGTACGGGGCCGGTACTGGAGCGGGGGGAGTGCCCCCGCTGCTGCGGTTCCACCGTCGACCTTGCGGACGGGGCGGTCTGCCACTACTGCGGGCACGTCAGCCCGCACCCGCCCGAGGACGACTACGACCTCGACTGACGGCGGTCGGCGCCGGGAGTGCGGCAGTGCCGGAGTCACAGACTCTGGGACTGCCGCACTCCGGCATTCCGGGAGTCCGGTACTCGCGGACTCCGGGCGGGTTCTTGCCGGTCAGGCCGGGAGAGCGTCGATTGCGGCCTGCCACGGATAGGCGTCAAGGTCACCGTGCTTGGGCTTGTGCGGGGTGAACCCGCCCTCGCCGAGCAGCACGGTCACACCCGCCTCGCGCAGGAACTCGACGTGCTTCGAGACGGCCGGGTGCGCGGCCTGGGCGTCGTTGAAGTGCGGCAGGGCGACGATCGGCACGAGCGCGATGCCCTCGGTGATCAGCCCGAGCGCGAGGGTGTCGGAGACGGCCGTCGCCCACTTCGCCAGGGTGTTGTTGGTGAGCGGGGCGACGAGCATCGCGTCCGGCGGCGGCAGCACGTCGGGCTGCGACGGGAGCTTGTACTGGTGGCGGACGGGATGGCCGGTCAGTCGTTCCAGGGCCTCGATCTCGCCCTCGGCATCCTCGGTGAGCCACCGGTGGGCGGACGGGGTGAGGATCAGGCAGACGTCCCATCCGGCCTGCTGGGCGGCCTTGATAGGTACGGACAGGCGGCGGGCGGGAGGCGCGGCGCAGGCGATGACGTACAGGGTGCGGTTCATGGTCACCGGGAGAGTCCACAGCGATCAGCGAGGCCGTGCAAGCGCCCCTCGGCGCTCCCCGCGCCCAACAGCCGCAGGTTCTCGACGAGTTCCTTGGTCCGGGGGCGGCAGACCACCTCCTCGGGGGCGAGGGCTTCGGCCTCCAGCAGCGTGTCGACGGCCTTCTCGCGCATCCCGGCCTGGGTCTCGCCCAACGCCCGGTCGGTGAGCAGGTGGGCGCGGCGCTCGCGGGGCAGGGCGTCCAGGGCCTCGGCGGGGATGCCCGCAGCGACCGCCACGGCGTCGACGCCGGCGGAGAGCTGGACGTGGGCCGCGACCCGGTACAGCGCGCAGTTCGTCGTCCCGAACGACGTCCACAGCTCGTTGCCGTCTGTGCCGATCCGGGCGGCGTGCTCGTCGGCCTGGTCCAGGTAGAGGGGGACCGCCCGGGCGGCCGCGTCGGGGCTGCGGTCGTCCGCCTCGGCGACGGCGGCCTGGGCGAGCGCGGCCTTGAGGAACAGCATGCCGAGCACGCTCAGCCCCAGCGATCCGCGCTGTACCAGCTCAGGACGCAGGCGTTCGGCGGCCGCCGTGGCGAAGGCGACCGCGGCCGCCGCCTGGCCGTGGCTGGTCATCGCGTCCGTGAGGTGCCGGGCGGCACTGGCCTTGATCACGGCGTCCTCGGACCGTTCGGCGGCCGCGACCGCGCGGTGCCCGGCCACGACGGCGAGTTCGGTGTCGCCCCACTTGATGGCGGCCGCCTCGGTCAGCTCCAGGGACAGCGACAGCAGCCGGTACGCCTCCTGGAGGTCCTCGCCCTGGTGACGCTCGACGGCGCGCGTGGCGTCCACCAGGAGTGCCGGGATCTGCACACCGAGCCGGGCGAAGTGCCCGGCCTGGAACCCGGTACGGGCGTGGACCAGGGCGCGGCGCAGGTCGGCGACGGGCACCGGGTCGGCGCCGGAGTCGTCAGTACGGCCGGTGATGATGTCGTGGCGCTGCAAGACGGCGCGCACCGCGTCGATCTCACTCTCGGCGGGGCACAGGACGACCGGGTCGTACAACAGCCGGTCCACCGTGACGTTCAGCCGGGAGGCGATCTCGGTGACCACCGACAGGTTCGGGTCGGCCTGGCGGCGCCCGCCCTCCAGCTCCTCGACCCAGCGCAGGGAGCGCTGCATCAGGGAGGCGAACTCCTGCTGGGATAAGCGGCGGCGGCCTCGCCAGTGGGCGACGCGACGACCGAACTGGATGCGGTCCATAAGGCGCTCCGAGACGGAGTCGATGACCCACACACTTCGTGTGGGCTACGTCGTGTATACCGCCCGTACGGTCCAGATATGGCCAAGTCCGCCAAGCCCTCCAGCCCAACGTGGCACCGGCTCGCACAGCCTTCCGAACGGCTCCGTGCGCAGTGGGTGCGCGGCGACGACCGCACTCAATGGGTGGCGTGCGGCCGGACCTGGGACGCGGTGGCCATCTCCCCGATATCACACGGTCTGGACGCGCTGGTCGCCATGCGCGTGGGCCCGCGCCGGGGCTACCCGGTGCTCGCCGACCACCTGCGCGACCAGCTGTACGTCCTGGTGCCGCCGGGCACCGGCGGGGCGGCCGCTGGTCTGCCCGGCGTGCGCGTCCTCAGTGACGGCTTCCAGCTCTTGATGCCCGCCGGCCAGCACGGCAGCCCGGTGGCGCACTGGGTCAGCCCGCCGCACGAGAGCGCCCCGCCGCTGATCCGCCCCGACCGACTCACCCACCATCTGCGAGCCCTGGCCCGCGACCAGCAGGAGGCGGCCACCTCATGACCAGCACCCACCACGTCCTGTTCGACCCGGAGGGCCGCCTCACGGCGGAACTGCCGCCCGACCGCACGGTGCACGAGCAGGTGGTGCGCACGGCGCTGGCGTGGTCCTCCCCGTCGGACGTCCCGGCCGCCGACGTCGTGGCGATCGGCCACCTGCTCGCCGGGGCGGCGCGGGTGGTCGCCGACACGGTGCGCATCCGCGCGGACCGGCTGCCCGAGGACGACGGCCGCCGCCTGTTCGCTGAGCTGATCCTGCAAGAGGCCGACGGACGCCTGTCGCAGCCGTGCACGAGCCTGAACCGGGTGCACAACCGGGCCCGGCTGATCCGCGCGCTGTACGAGCGGCTGGACCGGCTCGAAGCTGCCGTGCCTGTCGACGAGTCGGCGGCCGCGGCCCCCTGAGCCGTCTCCCGGCGCCTCCCCCCGTGGGCCCGGGCGACGCACGAAGCCCCCGGCGGCTGCTCCTGCACCGAGCACCGCCGGGGGCTTCTCCATGTCCGCGTCCGCCTCGGCGTCGTGGGGCCGAAATACGTGAGTCCCGGAGTCACAGACTCCGGGACTCAGACAACGCGGGCGCAGGTCAGACGGCGGCCTTGGACTTCGAGGGGCGCCCCCACCCCATCGCACGCTCGATCGCGGCGAGCAGTGCGGGCTCCCATCCGGCGGCCGCCAGGTCGGCGGTCTCGGTCAGGCCCGCCTCGGTGAGCGCGGAGAGCTGCATCGCATGCTCGATCCCTTCGGCCCACGCCGCCCGGACGGCTTTGCGGCAGGCGAGGCGTGCTTCGAGTTCGGCGTCGGTGTCCGGTTCGCCGGAGCGGCGCGACTCTGCAAGGGCGCGTCCGCACTCGGTGACGTCGTCCAGGAGGACGACGGCCTGTTCGGCGTCCGGCTGGCGGGGAGCCGGGGAGGCCTTCGGGCTGACCCCGCGGCGCAGCTGTTCCATGCGGGTGGGTAGCGGCACCCACGAGGGCTCGCCGGCCATCTGCTGGTTGGTCTGGTCGACGGCCCGGGTCCAGGCCCGGTACAGCCCGCGCGGCTCCAGGGGCGTGCCGGGCGGGACCGTGTAGTCGCCGCGGTGGTTGGCACGCAGTCCCACCCACAGGGCCGTGGTGGTGCCCTGGACCCGCTCCAGCAGTGCGTGCCGTTCGACGAGCCACCGGCGCAGCGCGGTCCGGGAGAGGCTGGACAGGTCGATCAGTTCGACGTAGGCCTCCGCCTCGCTCCATCCCTGCGGCCTGCGCACGATCCGGGCCTTGTCGAGCGAGGGGGCGAGGTCCTCGATCCGGCACGCGCACAGTTCACCGGAGCGGGCCCCGGTGTCGACGGCCGTCGCACCGAGGGCGAGCATCCGGATCTGCCCGGGCAGGGCGTCGCCCCGGTCGGCGATCTCCTCCAGGGAGGTCCGCAGCAGGGAGCGGGCCCGCGGGGGCACGGGCTGCTTGCGGGCGGGATCGGGCTGCGGCGGCAGGTCGGCGTACACCCCGGCCGCCTTCGCGAGCAGCGCCAGGACCTCGATCCGGGTCTGCCGCGAGTTGTCGGTGCTCGCCCTCTTCTTGTCCACCGCGCGGGCCCGCAGCTCGCCACGGGCGGCGAGGTCCAGGTAGGCGTCGACGGCGGCCCGGCGGAACAGGGTGCGGGCTTCGGCTTCGCTGTCGAGCGGGTGGTCGGCGTGGGCGAGGGCCCGGCCGTACTCGCCCGCCACCCACCGCACTTGGCGGCCGCGGGCCTCGGAGATCTCCTCCTCCCACGAGCAGACCTCGGCGGCGGCCGCGCGCAGCAGGTCGGCCCCCGTGAGGCTCAGGTCGACGGTCATCAGCTGGCCTCCCCGGAAACGGGCCGTCGTACGGCCTGCCGGACGCCGCGGGCCGCCGGTGACCACGAGAGCGCGTCGCCGCCGTGGAACTGCCGGAAGGCGGTGTCCTTCGACAGGTCGGCCGCACCGCCGATCTCCGTCCAGGTCGCAGCCTTGCCCCCCGGGCGGCCCTCGCCGCGCAGGGCGCGGCCGGCGGCGTCGTGCGCGGCCCGGCCTGCCGTGTCGGCGACGAGCATCATCAGTTCGAGCTGGTGCAGCGGGTCGACCGTGAGGCCGACCGCCTGCGCGAGCAGCTGCACGCGCTCGGTCGGAGTCGTCTCCTCGGCGTTCGCCCGCCGGATCAGATCGGCGATCTGCTCGGCAATCATGTCGACGTTGTCCACCCGGATTCCTTCCGTTGTGCCAGAACAACGAACGGCGGCATCCTAGCGGGGTTCCGTTGTGTCGAGACAACGGAACGGGCGCGGTTGGCGAGAACCGCGCCCGTTGGCCGAATTACAGACTCTGGGAGTGCCGGACTTACGGAGTCTGACCCCGCTCGACCTTCCCCGCGCTGGACCGGCGGCCCCTCCTCGTGCTGGCCTCCTCGGCCTTCTCCGGGGCAGGTTCCTCCGCCGCGGCGACGGCCCGGCGCCGCGGCAGCACGGAGGCCAACAGGGCTTCCTCCGTGTCGCCGTGGAGCCGGTGGGCGTGTCCCTGCAACAGCAGGTCGACGGCAACGCGGATCAAGGTGTTGTCGGTGATGATCTCCGAGCGGTCCCGGCGGTGGGCACCCAGATGCCGCCGGAGATCGGCAAGGTCCGTGAGCTGGTCGGACCGCAGTCGGGCCTCCTTGCGCTCCAGCGTCGCCCACTTCGGGTCGCCGGAGCGGTGCGGCTCCGGCGACCCGGCGGCCCCGGACCCGGCGCCCTGCTCACCCTCACCGAGGATGGGCTCGACAGTAGGCGTCAGTGGCGTGCGCCCTGCTCCTATGCCGGAATCGGGGGAGACCACGGACCGGGTCCTCGGCGGTGTCACACAAACTCCTTGATCATGCGTTCGGCGGAGGCCTTGTAGACCTCGCGCATCTCGGTTCCACGACTGCCCTGGGCAGAAAGCGGCTGGGCCTCGTCGGCGGCGTCCTTCACCACGGACCGCAGCGGGATCGGCTCCCAGACCATCCCCTCGCCGAAGATGCCCGAGAGTGTCCCGAGGTGGTGGGCGTGCCCGGCGAGACGGCCGTCGACCAGCGAGGGGATGGCGGCCGCGAACCGGAGGTCCAGGTTGCCCATCTCCTTCCGGTTGATCTCGTCAAGGATGAAGTCCCGGAAGCGGGTCGCGCCCTCGACGCCGTCGTACTCCGGCTCGACCAGGCCGACGCCGTAGTCGGCGGCCGCCAGGGCGAGCTGGGTGAGGTGCCCCAGGGAGGGCTGGCAGTCGAACAGCGTGAAGTCGTAGTCGTCGTCGACTCCTTCAAGGGCGCGGGCCAGGCGCCCGCGTGAGCCGATCACGGCGGCCTCGGAGATGCGGTTCTCCAGGTCGAACCGGCTGGGAATGATGTCGATCTGCTCGGCGTAGATGCCGCCCCACCCGCACGGGACGATCGCGTCGGCGGCGCACCCGGTCTCGCCGGACTTCACGACCTCGGAGATCGTGACGATCGGCTGTTCCTTGCGGTAGGGGCGCCCCATCCTGCGCGAGAGGTTCGCTTGCGGGTCGACGTCGACCACCAGGACCTTGCGGTTCATCTCGGCGAGCGCGGCCGCGACCATCTCCACCCAGCCGGTCTTGCCGACGCCGCCTTTGTTGCTGCCGGCGGCGACACGCTTGTTCTTGCGCTGCGGCATGGGCCTCTCCTTTCTCGGTCCGTGACTCTGTGACTCCGGTATCCCCGGAGTCTGTGACTTCGGCAGTCTGGCAGTCGCCCGGCATCTCCTCGTAGCGGAACCGCCGACGTCACCGACCGGCCGGACGTTCGCCCGCCCGGGTGCACCCGCCACCAAAAACGCAGACTGCCGGAGTCTGTGACTCCGGCAGTCTGTGATTCGGGGTGAAGCGTCCGCAGGTCCGGCGGACGCGTGGGGGTCAGGTGTGCGGCACGGCGGTGGCAGCGAGGACCGTACCGGCGGGCGGGCCGCTGACCGGGTCCCCCGGCGCGGGCGGGGTCGGCGTGAACGCGGTGCCTCGTCCCTTCGAGATCTCGATCAGGACCTGACGGGCGGACTCGCAGTCGCCGGCGGCGCGGTGGCTGCCGCCGAGCCGGAGCCACCGGCGGGAGCCGAGCCACTGGGCGTACGCCTCCATCAGGCAGTACCAGCCGTCCCAGGGCTCCAGGTGCATCGGCTTCTTCCCGGCCCGCGCGATGTCGCGGAGCACGACGGACCTGTCGAACTCGGCGTTGTACGCCAGAACGACGCGCCCCTTGGTGACCTTGCGGAGCCGGGGGAGCACCTTCTCGAACGGCCGTTTGTCGGCGACCATCTCGTCCGTGATGCCGTGCACCCAGCGGGCTCCGTCGCTGATCTCGGCGTCCCCGGGGTTCACCAGGGTGTCCATCAGCTTCTTGCCGGTGGCCGCGTCGATCACGGCGATCTCGACGGTGTGGCCGGACAGGTCGGTGGTCTCGGTGTCGAGCACGACCGCACGGCCCGGCTCCAGGAGGTCCCGCGCTTCCCGGGTGATCTCGCCCCACGCCGGGCACAGCTCGATCTCGCCCGCGTACGCGCCCGCCTCGGGATCGTCGGCCAGCTCCCGCCACACCGTGGCCTCGGTGGGCAGGTCCTCGATCCGCTCCCAGTCCAGCTCCCAGCGGTCGGAGTACGGCGAGTGCCAGGCCCAGACGGTCACGCCGTGCCGGTCGGCGAGGCCCTGCGCGAAGCCGCGGACGGCGGCGGCCCGGGTCGGGGCGAGCCTGGCGTACTCACGCAGCGGGGACGGCTTCCCCTTCGGCAGGCCGCGGACCGCCTCCCAGTCGACACCGGGCAGCTCCAGCAGCGCGCGGACGTCACCGAGCCGGTAGAGCGAGACGGTGACCGTGCGGTAGCGGCCGACCTCCTTCTCGTAGACGTGCGCCGGGCGGACCCACCCGGCGGCCTCGACGTACTTCCAGTCGCTCGCCCGGATCTCCAGCACGTCCGTGGCGGCGGCCTGCGCGGTGACGTACTGCTCGCCGTCTGCCTCGGTGGCCATCGTGTCCAGGTCGGCGATCAGGTACCGCCCGCCGCGACCGGTGGTGATGCGGCCCTCCTCCCCCATCCGCACCAGGTCGCTCCAGTGCCACCCGATCCGGTCGGCCGCCGCGTCCCGGGGCAGGCTCGCTGCCTCCCACGCCAACCGTTCGGCGACCACCGACCGCACCAGGTCGACATCGAGGGCGAGCGCGGCCGCCGTGGAGTACATCGGCCAGCCCTTGTAGTGGTCGACCACCTCCAGGTGCTCCTGGGCGACCAGGTCGTCGACGTCGGCGGCGGTGACCGGCTCACCGGTGTGGTCGGCGAGCAGGCCCGCGATCCGTCGGGCGCCCAAGGCCTCGGGCAGGGGCGGTTCCTGCTGCGGGACCACCGGGGTGGTCCCGGTCGTGGCGGTCTCGGTCGCCGTGTCCTGCATGGTGTCCGTCACGGTCGGGTCTCCTTCTCGGTGGTTGTCGTGCAGCGGTCTTTCTGGGTGCCGAGCCGGGCGACGGCGTTGATCTCGGCGGTGAGCCGGGCGCGGGCCTCGGTGAGCTTCTCGCCGGCCGCGCGCTTGGCGGCCCGGGTGCGGGCCAGGGCCTGGGCCTGGCGCTTCTCTCGCTCGGTCAGGGTCCGCACCACTTCCTCGTAGTGCGCCGTCTTCTCGGCGGCGATCTGGGCGCCGGGGCGCTGCGGGCTCTTGTGGCCGGTCCGGGGGCCGGACTTCCTCGACAGCTGGAGGCGGGCGAAGTCGATCAGCTCCGCAGCGACGACCCACTTGGTCCGCTTGTGCAACGAGCCGGTGAGCAGCACGAGCTGAGGGAAGTTCGCGTGACGCTTCTGCCAGTTCGAGATCGCGGACTTGCTGACGCCGACGAGCCGGGCGCCGTCGGCCAGGGTGACCAGCTCGCCGTGGCGGTCCTGGTACTCGGGCCGGAGCCAGACCACACCGTCGGCACTGGCTTCGGGCGGGGACTCGGGGTGTTTCAGTTCCTGGTGCATCTGCGGGTCTCCTCGATGCGCCCGGGGCCGGGGCCGGTGGCTGCCGGGGGGCTTCGCCGCCCCCCGGGCCCCCGCTCCCCCGGCACCGCCCGGCGCGGTCAGCGCTCCCGTGGTGCGGGTGCGTGCGCGCCGGACGGCACCGGGGCTGTGTGTCCCTGGCCTGGGCAAGTTCCTGTTTTCCGACCGGAAATGAGGCGCGGTCAGTCGTCGTCCGGGTCCGCCGCGGTGTTGCCGGTGTCGAGCCGGAGGTAGGCATAGCCGCTGTCGTACGGCTCGGGGTCGGTGATGCTGAACTCCCGGCGGAGGACTTCGACGACCAGGGCAGTGGTGGCCTCGTCGGCCGCGATGCGGAGGTCGGCGATCCCGGGCAGGTGCTGGCGGGGGCGGCGCTCACGGCGGGCCATCAGTGGAAGCTCACTCGTGCGATGACGGCGAGCAGTTCGCCCGCGTCGCCGGCGGCCTGGAGTGCATGGTGGTCGGCTTCCTTGACGGGGCCGACCACCAGGACGTGCTGGGCACGGTCGAGCAGCGCCCACCAGTCCTCGGGCAGGCTCACGGTCTGCGCCGCCCGCCACAGCTCGATGTCGTCCTGGCCGTCGTCGTCGACGTGGACCAGTCCGCTCAGGGAGCGGTCGGCGATGGTGGCGCGCAGCCGCCAGGACCGGTCCACGTCCGGCATGCCGTGCAGCCCCCAGTGCTCCCAGTCGGTGCGAGCCTCCAGGTCCTCGATCCCGGCGCCCTCGCTCTCCGGGTACAACGTGAGCATCGGCAGCGGCTGCCCGTCGGGGGTCGCCGTCTGCCCGACGAACACCCCGTAGTTCTCGGCGAGGTGGTAGGCGTCGACGTCGTCGCCCAAGTCCAGGTCGTCCAGGGTGAAGACGTCGATCCCGGCGGCTCGGAAGGCGTCCATCGGGTCGGCGGGCCTGCGCCGCGGCGGGGCCTCGGTGACCTTCTCGGCGACCTTCCGGACGGCTTCGGCCAGGACGGGGCCGTCACCCATCGCCCAGTGGTCGAGTGCGTCGTCCAGGAGCGCGGCCGCCGCCGTCTCGTCCATCGCCTCGACGGCGGCGAACGCCTCGTCACCGGTCCCGGCCTGCATGGCCGTACGGGCCAGGGGCGCCCACTGCCGGGTCGGGTCGGAGGCGGCGAACCCCACGGTGGGGACCGCGCCGTAGACGGCTCCGGCGAGCGCGGCGAGCGTCGCCCGGTCCTCCTTCACGACCTTCGGGATCAACGTCTGCTGGCACGGCTGGCACCCGGCCCGGCAGGCGGCGACCAGCCGGGCGGCAAGGTCGAGATCCAGGACCCTCCAGCTACCGTGCGGCACGAGCGGCAGGGCGCTCAGGTCGGGGAGCGGAGTGTGCGTGTGGGTGGTGCCGGCGGCCGCGGAGCTGTACGCGGCCCCGGTGCGGTCCTGGCGCTTCTTGGCGCGCTGCTTCTTCCCGTGCTTCTTGACCACGAGTTCTCCTCGTCGACGTGCAGCGGTTACCCATGACCCGATGCACGCGAGCAAGAACGTGGTGAGCTGCGCGGGCATACGGAAGATCCGTCGGGACGGACCGGTGTTGCTCTCTTCGCACTGATGCACTGGGACCGTGTGGTCCTGGCACCTTCGCCTCAGATCGCTCCCAGTCATGGGCTGAGGCTGGCTTGGGCCTGTGCGTGGCCTTGCTCGAAAAACGATACCCACCCCCACTGACAAAGAACGGTGAATTCGGCCAAGGCGCGGCCAAAGACGGTGTTCAAAAACGCCCGCATTCACCGAACTGGCCCCGGCGTATCTGGATCGAGGTTTTTGACCTTGGTCGGTAGGGTCCAGAGGGGATGACGTGGCGTGTGCTTGCTGACGTGCCACGGGAGTACGCGGCACGGGGAGAAGCGCATGGGGGATGAAGTCGCGACGGCGGACACGGCAGCGGGCACCGCACCCGAGACAGCTCCGGCCGCCTCACCTGGGCCGCTGCCGCTTCCCGAAGGGGCGGAGCCGGTAGAGGCGGTGACGGGCTATCACGCCCTCATCAAGGGCGGCGCGGTCACCGTGTTCGGCCCGGACGGCGCCGAGATCGCCTCCGCACGCCGCGCCAGTGGGTACGGCAGTGCCATCGCGGGCCGGGTCGGCGACACGCGGCTGGTCGCTGACGGGATCGGGGACGGGCGGTTGACGTCGTTCGCGGAGCTGGCCGCGCGTCATCACCGGGCGGTGGCCGACCCGGGCGCCCGTGACCGGGTGTGGGTGCGGTGGGAGGAAGACGGCGTCGCCGCGGTGTACGGCACCGACAAGTACGACGATGACGACGTGCGGGCGGTGAAGGCCGGGAACCTGTACTGGTCGGGGCAGCGGCAGGCGCGGGCGACGGGCCGGAAGTGGAACCCGGGCACGCGTGACCGCAACCTCGCCGCGGTGCTGAAGGCGTTCGCCCGGCAGGACCGCAACATCGTGGTGCTGGGCCCCGGCCAGACACTGGAGGATCTGCCCACCTCGCCGACACCGGCCGCGGTGGCGGCCGCTGCCGCTGTCCCGGCGCAGCAGGCCCCGCCGGCGGCCGCGCCGCCCGTCCCGGAGCCCGAGCCGGAGCCCGAGCCCGAGCCGGAGCCCGAGCCGGAGGACCTGACCGTTCTCTCGGACGAGGAACTGCTGGCGGCGGAGGACGCGGCCGCGACGGCCCGTCGCCAGTTCCGCTACAGCAGCGCCGAACCCCGCGTGACGGACGCCGAGTACCAGCGCCTGGGCCAGGAGATCGGCAGGCGGCTGGTGGAGCGGGAGGCGGCGGCGGCTCCGGTCACGGAGCTGAGCGACGAGGACCTGGCCACCGAGAGCGAGTGGTGGAAGAAGACGATCCACAAGACGTCGTTCCACTCCTCCGACGAGAAGTACCGGGCGCTGGAGCGGCGACGTGACGCGGTGACCGCCGAGCAGAACGGCCGCACCGCCCGGGCCCTCATGACGGGCCCGGCGGCCGCCGACCTGGACGATGAGGCGCTGGAGAACGCCTACGAGCGGATCGGCCCCTCGTGGACCCGCCTGCCCGGCGGCACCGAGCTGAACGACCAGGTCACCGCCTACCGCCAGAGCCTCCAGGACGAACGGGTCGCCCGGCGGGCGCGGTCCTACGGCGAGCGGACGCCGGTCGGCGAGATGACGCTGGAAGAACTGATCGCCGAGAGCGCCGACCTGGGCTCGCACCTGGCGGCCCGCAACGAGCAGTCCGCCTACTCCTACAGTGAGGCGGTCAAGGACGCCCGCGCGAAGCGGCTGCGGGCCGTGGACGACGAGTGGGACCAGCGGGGCCTGGAGCAGAACCCGGACGCCGCCCGCGCGGTCATGGGCCAGAGCATCGGCGGCAAGCGGCAGGTACTGATCGACGGCTCGGAGCGTTCCTGCGCCTACGGCTACGTGGAGCGCCACGGGAAGAAGTTCCGGGCCCTGGCTGGCTGGGACGAGCGCAGCAGCCTCGGGGACTTCGACTCCGGGCCCGCGGCGATGGCCGCGCTGGTGCGCCGGTACGACCAGGACCCGGAGACGCTGCCGCGGCGCACCTGGGGCAACACGCGGGAGGTGGACCTGCCGAGCAGTTCCTACGACCCGATGGTGTCGTGGCTGCGTCGCAGGCCCTCGGAACTGTCCCGCGAGTACGACCGGGTGCTCGACCTGCTCACCCCCTACCAGCTGCCGACGCAGACGAAGGTGGTCAACCCCCTCACGAACCAGATCATGAGGGCTTACCCGTTCTACTTCGAGGAGGGCCTCCTCGGGGAGCTGGCGCGGATCGCGGAGCGGACCACGGAGGACCTGCGCGAGCAGTCCCTCAACGAACAGCTGCCCAAGCGGGAGCGGGAGGCGGCCAAGCGGCGCATCCCGGCGATGGGCGCCGCGCTCATCGGCATCAACGCAGTGATCGAGCAGGTACGTGCCGCCGGCGGCGACGTGGAGCGGCGCGGCGTGGATCAGGGACGGCTGGCGGCGCAGATGGCAGCGCTGGCCGGTACCGTCGACGAGCGAGAGGGAGGCGAGAGCGATGGCGGCGAACAGCCAGTACGCGACGCTGCTGCGGCGGCACTGGGAGGAGTTCCGGCCCCGGGAGCTGGCGGCGATGGAGGACCCGGAGCGGTACTTCCGGACGCTGGGGACGCAGATGAGCGAGGCAATCGCGGCAGCGGAGGAGGACCTGGAGGAGACGCTGGAGCCGGAGACGGAGTACCAGGCCCGGGTCGGGCAGATGGCGCAGATCTCGGCGACCGCGCGGGAGCAGGTCCTGCGCGAGATGCTGCCGCCGCCGGAGGACGCGGAGGACCAGGCGGCGCCGCCGAGTTGGGAAGCGGCGGAGCTGGCGTCGATCCGCAGGGAGCTGGAGAACCTGTAGCAACCCGGCGGTTCCGCCCTGATCCGGCGGACCTGCCGCGCGGCCCGCTGGCCCGGGCTGAGGCGAACCTCGCAGCCATCAAGGTGCTGCGGACGCTGGAGCGCGAGAACCGCGGCACCACCGTCGACGAGGCGCGCACCCTGGCCCGCTGGTCGGGGTGGGGCTCGGTGCCGACCGTCTTCCTCGACGAGCCGGACCCCGACGAGCCGATCTACGGGCCCGGCGGGGACCGTGAAGGCGGCTTCGAGACGGACCACGCCACCTGGGAGTCGTACTCCCGGGTGCGCGGGGAACTGCGGGACCTGCTGGACCCCTTCGAGTGGCGGGCGGCGTCCCGGGCCGTACTGTCGGCCCACTACACCCCGCAGGCGGTCGCCGAGTCGATGTGGCAGGGCCTGGCCGCGTACGGCTTCGACGGCGGGGAGGTGCTGGAGGCCGGGTGCGGCTCCGGCGCGTTCTTCGGGGTCGCCCCGCCGGCCGCGCGGCTGACCGGTGTCGAGCTGGACCCCACCACCGCAGCGATTGCCGGACGGATCTACCCGCACGCCAACGTGCTCGCGGAGTCGTTCACCGACACCGACGTCCCCCTCGGCACGTTCGACGCGGTGATCGGCAACGTGCCCTTCGCGCAGGCCCCGTTCGGGGAGCGGCGCTACCGGGCGGGCGGCCACTCCCTGCACAACGGGTTCATCATCAAGCAGCTCGCTCTGCTGCGGCCGGGCGCCTACATGGCAGTGATCACCTCACGGTGGACGCTGGACGGCGAGGACACCGCCGCTCGCCGCGACATGTCCCGCTGGGGCGACCTGGCGGCCGCCTACCGGCTCCCCAAGGGCACCTTCGGCGAGACCGCCGACACCGACGTCGTCGCCGACGTGCTCGTGTTCCGCCGCCGCGCGGAGGGCGAGGAACCGCGCGATCAGGGCTGGATCGAGGCGCCGGAGCGGGAGTTGGGCGGCAACGCCGTCACCGTGAACGCGTACTTCACCGAGCACCCCGAGAACGTGCTGGGCCGCCTGACGACCGAGACCGGGCCGTACGGGCCTCGGGTGACCGTCCAGGGCGACCCCGGCGAGGCGCCCCGGCTGCTGCGCGAGCGGATGGAGGCCACCGCCGCCGCGGCGGTCGCCGACGGCCTGGGCTACGTCCATCACGAGGACTGGCCCCACCGCGAGCCCCTCCTCCTCCAGACCGCCCGCCTCAAGCACGCCACCGACTTCACCGGCCGCCTCTACACCGACGACCACGGCGCGATCTGGCAGCACGTCAACGGCGCGGACCCGGTCCGGGTCATCACGGCGGACGGCGTCTCGGGCACCGAGCAGCTGCGGACACTGCTGGCGCTGCGCGACGTCGCCGGCGAACTGCAAGAGCTGGACCGCACCGGCCAGGACCCGGACCGGGCGCGCGAGGTCCGCGACCAGCTTGCCCGGCTGCACGCCTCCTACACCGCCAAGCACGGACCGCTGTCGCGCCCCCGGCAGACCCGGCTGACGCTGCCGGGCGAGGAAGCAGCGGCCGCCGCCCGTGACGCCGGCGTCGAACTCGACGGCGAGGACCGGCTCCCCACGGGCTGGGGCTGGTTCCGCCAGGACCCGCACGCCGCCGTCGTCCTGGGCCTGGAGCACTGGGACCGGGCGAACGACCGGGCGGTCAACTCCGAGGTCCTGACCCGGCGCCCGGGCGCCCGGCGCGGCGACCTGGAGCCCACCGACGACCCCAAGACGGCGCTGACGGCCGTGATGGGCGCCACCGGCCGCGTGGACCTGCCGCTGATCGCCTCGCTGCTGGGCACCACCGCCGACGAGGCCCGCGCACGGCTGGGCACCGAGGTCTTCGACAACCCGGTCTCCAGGAAGCTGGAGCACGCCGGGGCGTACCTGTCGGGGGCGGTGCGGGAGAAGCTGGAGCGGGCCCGCGAAGCGGCCGCCACCGACCCGAAGTACGCGGTGAACGTCGCCGCCCTGGAAGTGGTGCAGCCGCCGCCGAAGCGGCTGGGACAGTTCACCGCCCAGCTCGGCGCCCACTGGATTCCCGCGCCGCTGGTGCAGGGCTTCCTGCGCGAGTACCTCGGCGACCCGACCCTCCAGGTCAGCCACAACGAGCGCTACGGCTGGTCGCTGGCCGCGGGGAAGGTGCCCGACGCGATCAACGCGTTGAAGGGCACCGAGCGGCGCTCGGCGGTGCACATCGCCAAGGCCCTCCTCGGCCGGGCGTCGATGGTCGTCAACCGGCTCGACGGCGACGGCGTCGACGAGGACGCCACCCGCGCCATGCGGTACAAGGCCGACGCGATGCGCTCCGCGTTCGAGGAGTTCTGCACCGCGAGCACCCAGCGGGTCACCCTGCTGACCGACGCCTACAACCGGCAGATGAACGGGCATGTCGTCCGCAGCTACGACAGCCTCGCCCCGACCCTGGAGGGCTTCACCACCGAGCGGACTCCGCACCCGTGGCAGCTCTCCGGCGCCGCGCGGATGCAGTTCGAGCGGGGCGTGATCCTGGCGCACGAGATGGGCCTGGGGAAGACCACCACGATGGTCATGGGCTCGCAGGCCCTCAAGGCCTCCGGGCAGATCGGCAAGCCGTTCGCGGTCGTCCAGCCGGGCCTGGGCAGGCAGTGGCTCGATGAGGCCAAGCTGCTCTACCCCAACGCCGACATCCACCTGATCACCTCCGACGACCTCGCCGACGGCAACCGGCGCCCGGTCCTGGAGTGGCTGCGCGCCAACTCCCCGGATTTGGTGATCTTCACCGAGGGCGCGTTCCAGTCGATCCGGATGAGCCCCGAACAGCAGGAGCTGTACCTCTTCCGCGAGATCGAGTCGCTCAAGGAACAGCTGGAGCGCGAGCGCGGCGTCCCGCACAACGCCTTCGCGCTGATGAAGCTGGAACAGCGCCTGGCCACGGTGGAGTCCCGCATCCGCCGCAACGACGCCCCGATGCGCACCCCGGGCGAGGTGTACTGGGACGACCTGGGGTTCGACTACGCCTGCATCGACGAGGCGCACCGGTTCACGGCCGTGGGCTTCCGCTCGAAGGAAGCCGGGGGCGAGACCGCGAGCGTCCGCGCGGTGGACCTGCACCAGAAGCTCAGCTGGCACCACCGGATGGCGGAGTACGACGGCGGCCGCCCCACCGTGACCCTCGGCACCGGCACGCCGATGGAGAACTCCATCTTCGAGCAGTATTCATGCCTCGAACTGGCGACGCCGTGGCTGCTCGACCAGTTCGGGGTCCACGGCCCGGACCTGTGGTCGGAGACCTTCGGGCAGAAGGTCCAGCGCATCGAGCAGGCGCCCGACGGCAGCGGCCTGACGATCGTGGAGCGGTTCTCCCGGTTCGTGTCCAAGTCCACGATGAAGACCATGTGGGGGCTGGCCACCGACACCAAGACCGGTGACGAGGTCGGTATCGAGCGGCCCCGGGTCGCCGGCGGCGCCCCCAAGCTGGTGCTGGTGGAGCCGACCGCCGACCAGCGGACCCGGCTCCAGTCCCTGGTCGTGCGGGGGCAGGCGATCCACGCCGGGGACGTCACCCGCGACGAGGACAACATGCTGGCCGTCTCCGGCGAGGGCCGCGCCGTCGCCCTCGACCCCCGGCTGGTGGACGCAGGCGCGCCCGCAGGCAACAAGCTCGTGGAGGCGGCCGACATCATCGCCGCCGGCTACCACGCCCACAAGGACCACACCTACGCCGTCTCCAGCCGCGACGACACACCGCACCCGGTCCCCGGCGGCCTGTTCTTCGTCTTCGCCAACTCCGGCACCCCCGGCGGCAACAACAAGGGCGGCTTCGACGCGTACGCCGAACTGCGTGACCTGCTCGCCGCCCGCGGCGTCCCCCCAGACATGGTCCAGTTCGCGCAGGAACACCGGACCCCGGAGCGGAAGGCGGAGATGACCCGGGCCGCCAACAACGGCGGCATCGCGGTCCTCATGGGCTCCAGTGAAGTCCTCGGAACGGGCTTCAACGGGCAGAACCGGGCCTACGCCCTGATGCACCTGGATCAGGACTGGACCCCGGCCATGATGATGCAGCGCAACGCCCGCGCCCTTCGGCCGGGCAACCAGCACGAGGAAGTGGACATCTACTTCCTGGCCACCAAGGGCAGCATGGACGCCTGGCAGGTCGGCCTGCTCACCTCGAAGGCCGAAGGGTTGCGCGACATCCAGCGGCCGCCCGGCGTCGGCGACGACGACGGTGACACCGTCGAAGAGATCGGCGCGAGCGACTGGGACTACGCCACGATGGCCGCCGAGATCGGCGGCAACCCCTACATGCGGCAGTTCATGGAAGCCAAGATCCATCTCCAGGGCCTGGAGGCCGACCGCCGCAACGCGGCCGCCGACCGCGTCCGGCAAATGGAGCTGCTGGGCACCAAGGAAGGCGAACTGGCCGGTACCCGGCTGGCCATCGCGGCCCGCGAGAAGGCCCTGCCGAAGATCACCGAGACGATCCGCGGCGACGCCTTCCGCATCCGTATCGGCGGCCGCGAGTACGAGAAGTTCAGCGAGGCCGCCCCGGTCCTGCGCCAGGTCGTCACCGAGGCCGTGCGCGCCCACCAGCGCGAGGGCCGCGGCCCGTGGAAGAAGCTGGGCACCTTCGGCGGCCTCGACTTCGCCGTCCAGCCGGAGGTCGCCTACGGCAGCGGCGAGGTCCACGCGTACATCGGGTTCCCCGAGCTGCGGCACAGCGAATCGCGGTGCTCCGTGGAGGACCTGGTCAAGGGCAACATCGGCGCCACCATGCTGGGCCGCCTGGCCACCGCCCTCGAAAAGGCGGAGGACCACCAGCTGATGGACCGTGAGCGCCTTCCCGGCCTGGAGAAGGAAGTGGCGGTACTGACGGCCCAGCAGGAAGCGGTGAACTACGGGCCCGCCATCGAGCACGCACGGCGCCGGGTCGAGCTGCTCGACGGGATCGTCGGCGCGATCACCGAGCGGGACAAGATCCCCGAGCTGACCGAGTCCATGCTCGACCCGAAGAGGCACCCCACCGAGAACAGCCGCAAGAAGGCCCTCCAGGAGAACGCGGAGAAGCGGGCACCCCACCAGGCCAACGTGGACGCGGCGGCCGCGAGGCTGGCCGCATTCGACGCGGAGAACACCGCCCCCGAGCCCGTGGTGCTCGTCAACACCTGGACAGAGGACAACGACACCGACGAAGCGTTCGAGCAGTGGCGGGAGCGGCAACAGATCATCGTCCAGCAGAACCGGGAGGCCGGGCTGGGCGCCCCGATCCCTGCGGACGAGCCCGCCCCCGCGCCCGAGGACGGCGCTGACGATGCCGCGGCCGACGAGCCCGCCGGCGAACACACCGCGGGCCAGGCCCCGGAGCCGGGCGGCGACAGCTCCGAGGAACCGGCGACTGAGACCGCCGAGTCGGCCGGTGGCACCGAGGCCCCCTCCGCGCCCGCTGCGGAGGCGCTCACCGCTGAAGACATCACCACCCTGTTCGCGCCCGGCGAGCAGGTTCGCGTAACCCCCATGAGCTACGACACGTGGAGCAAGACCTACGTCCCGCAGCCCGAGTTCATCGGCACCGTGATCGGCTACACCCGGAACGGCAACTACAGGGTGCGCGAGCCGGAGCACGGCACCAGCAACAGGCACTATGACGCCCGACGTGAACTGCACAAGCTGGACACCGAACCGCCTGTCCGCGAGGCGAATCCGCCGACAGTCGATCAGTCGTCCGACCTCACGCAGTCCGAACGCGTCCCAACCTCGACGTCTCCAGCGCACGCATCGGAGCAGGCTCCCGCAGCGGAAGGTGACGGATACGGTACGGCCGACCTGTACGAGGCGTTCGGCCTCACGCAGCCCGAACGCGCCCCGGCCCCGGAGCCACAGGACGAACCCGACCCCGAAGCAGAGACGGACGAGTCAACCGGCGTGCCGGACGGGCAGATGACCGTGGAAGAGGTCCAGCCCGAAGCGGTCGCGGGCGGGCAGGACACGGACGGCACAGGCGCGGCCGCGAGGGACGACGGGCGAGAGCGCCTGACCAGTACCGACGGGCGGCTGACGTTCACCCTGCTCGTGGTCCCCGCCGACGCCGGGTTCCACCAGGCGGCCGTGGACGGCTACCAGCGGCGCCGCAGCGAGTTCGCTGCCGTCGTCGAAACCAAGAACGAACAGACAGCCCAGACGCCCGCGGAACAGGCGGACCATCTGGACCGGTGGCGCCAGACCTACAAGACGGCCAACGGCCTGGAGCCGTGGCGGCCGCTGCCCTCCCTGCGCCTGTCCCGGCAGGAGGACGCACCGGGTCTGCTCCCTGCGGAGTACGGCATCGGCTCGTGGGTGACCTGGCGGGACGGGCCGAACGGCCAGCAGGTGACCGGACAGGTGATGTCGCCCGGCCCGGGCATGGACACCTGGTACGTCAGCACCGACCGGACCGGCGTCACCGGCGAGTACCACGTCCTCAGCCGGAGCGGGAAGAAGGCCACCGGCTACACCTACGCCCTCAACGGCGCCGCTGTGGACCTGCGGCCCGCCGACGGGCCCGTGGAACAGGTGCCGTTCGAGAATCTGTCCCCTGTGGACTCCGTCCCCGCCCAGCCCCTCACGTCGTACGCCGACTATGTGCCGGGCAAGAGCCTGGCCGTGGTGCGCGAGCCGATCCCGGTGACGGTCGGCGAGATCACGCCGCGCGGGCCGGAGCTGGTTGTCGACGTCCTCGCGGACGGCGTGCCGTTCGTGGTCGGGGTGACCCGCCACGCCTCCAGCGGCGTCCAGATCTTCACTCCTCGTATCGAGATCGACGGCGAAGCGGTCCGGACTTTCGGCAGCGCCGAAAGCCGGGGCGGGGCGGTCGAGATCTGCGAGCGTGTGGTCCGGGAAGCCCGCGAGGACGCCGCCAGGCCTCTCCGCGCGCACGGCCGTGACTACGACTTCGCCCCGGCGGCCGACGGGCTGTGCGCGCGGTACAACCTGCACGCGGATGATGCCGGGCCTCAGCCGCTCTACCGTGTCGGCGACAGCGACCCTCTGTGCATCGACCACATCGTGTCCACCTTCGACGTGGAGATGTCCGAGGTCAGCAAACTCGCCCGCGCCCACCAGATCTGGGGGACTCGCGTAGTCGCCGAACCCGCGGCCGCCGTCGTCCCGGGGACCCCGCCGGCCGATGTCGAGCAGCCGGAAGAAGCCGTCGCACAGGAGACGGCGGACGCCGCTGCGTCGCAGGACCCGCACGAGGTCGCCCGCGAGGCACTCCAGGGCGGCAACCGGATCACGGTTGTCGTGAGCGGCGGAAGCATCGAGTGGGACGGGGAGGCCTGGGGGCTGCCCGTGCCGGAGACGGCCACCGTCACCGGCACCGTCTACCCCGGGTATCGCGACTACCGCCAGAACACGACGCTGCTCGATGCCGTGATCGTCGATCAGACCGGGAGGGAGGTGACCGCCACAGACACGGTCTTCCTCCGGCGGCTGCCTGCGCAGGTGCAGCTCATCCCGGCCGACCACCGTGACGACCTGCGGCCGGAGACCCGCACCGTGGCGCAGGTCCGCCTGGGCGATCTTATCGCCGAGGGCGGCACCCGGGGCGAGGCAGTCACGGAGCTGCGGTTCGGCAGCAATCGCCGGGGCAGCGTCATGGGGTTCACCACCCGCGACGTGGCCAAGGGCACCCCCAACGGCTTCGCCCTGGACTTCACGGATGAGGTCCTGGTCGTGCCCCGCGAGCGGCGGGCACCGCAGGACGTCTCCGATGTCTTCGGCCGCCACAACAGCCGCAACCAGGTCGCGCTGGAGACTCAGCGGACCTTCGAACTGCACGCTGCGGTCACGGAGGTCACCGACCGCGTCTGGCCGGACGGCACTGGCCCGCAGACCGAGATCCAGGCGCTCAGCAGCGCGATCGGGGCGATCAACGCGGCCCCGAAGGGCATGGACGCCTACCGGGCCAACGCCGCGGCGATGGAGACCGCTGACGCTGCCGCGGCCGCGCTGTTCGCGGCCACCGACGACGACATGCTCAACGGCTACGTCGGCCTGCCGCTGCACCAGCTGCGTCAGCACCTGGACATCCAGGCCCAGCGGCTGCACGCGGACGTCGCCCACCTGACCGAGCGTGCGGCCGCCGCGCCAGCGGCGAACCCGGGCACCGCCGACGAGCCCACCCCGCCCGCCCCGGAGGAACAGGGCGCACAGGACCAGCCGACCGAACGCACCCGGAGAGGGGAAGACGTGGCCTCCCAGGGCACGGGCCAGACGGAACAGCTTGGGTTGTTCGGCGATCCGGCGCAGGACCCGGCAGAGGGCCCGGCGGAGCCGGAGACGGGCACGGGCAGCGGGGCCGTTCCTGCTGGTGAACTGCCTGCCCAGTCGGTGACGACCGAGGGCGGGCGAGGGGCACAGCTTCGGGCGGCGCTCATCGAGGGCGAGACGATCGCCCCCGTGTCGTTCGTCGACCGGCGCGAACCGGCGGAGGGCTGGGTCCTGACAACGGCGGGCGGGCACGCGTTCCGGCTCCGCCCTGTGACGTACTCCCGTCCGGATGAGGACCAGTGGGAGGCCGGACACGACGCTGACGGCTCCTACTGGTGGAACGCGAACCTGGAGGATCGGCCCCTTGAGGCCGTGCTTGCGCGGGTCCGTGAGGACACCGCGACCCGTACCCGGTTCGCGTCCCTGTGGGCCCGGTACGGGCACCTGACGGAGCAGCCCCCGCAGTTCGAGACGACCACGGACCGCGTTGAGCTTGAAGAGGGGGTGTTCCTGATCCGGCGGTTCGGCCGCGTCGGCCTTATCGCGTCGTGCCGGTGGGGTTGGGAGCACCTGACCGACCCGGACGGCGCGCAGGGCCACACCGGTGAGGACTGGTCCCGGAGGGGCCCGGACAATCGGCAGTACGTCGCCGAGTGGAAGGTGTGGCACTCGGCCCAGGAGGCCATTCCGGCCGCGCGGCTACGCGTCGTGGCCCAGCTCACGGACGACATGGCCGACACGCCGGACGCGTACTGCGACGCGTCGGCGCCGTACGTCGGCAAGTGCAGCGCCAAGAGGTCGGGGGCCCGGTACACGGTCGCCGTCGACGATGACCAGGGCAGTGAGCTTGGCTGCTACACCGTGTGCGCGCGGTGCCTGTCTCACCGGCTCCTGAACGACGAGGACGGACTCTTCGCCTACCGCGACGTTGAGAGCCTGGTGGGGGCCCTGGCCAAGGGTGATCCGAAGGTGGTCGACCTGCACTGGAAGCAGTGGCCCGACCGGGCCGCGGAGCTTGCCGGACAGATGCTGTCGACCGCACTGGATGCCGGAGAGACCGCCCCGTGGCCCGCTCAGGCTCTGACGAGCCAGCTCCTCACCGAGGCGTGCGAAGCCGGTGACGACCGCGCCATGCGTGAAGCGCGAGCGGCGGTGAAGACCGCGGGCGGGGACGCGACGGCACAGAAGCGCGCGGCGGATGAGGCGTTCGCCGGCCGCCAGGACCGGGCCGCGCTGGTCACCCGGCGCGGCGCGACCCCGATGGAGGCGGCGGACGAGACCGACCGTATGGCCGCCGCGATCCTCGGGCTCGCCGGCTGGGGGACGGCGGGTAGTGACGCGGTGCCGGAGCCTGCTGAGGGGGCGGCGCCCCAGGTCGTCGACGTCAATGCGCTGACCGTCAGCCCGCAGGTCCTCAATGGGGAACCGTCCTCGTACCAGTTCACCGTCACCGGCCCCGGGCTGGCCGTCGGCGAGTACAAGATCTCCCACGATGCCCAAGGGAAGGGCGCCCGGGGAATCATGTGGCAAGCCTGGTGGCACGGCGTAGAGCCGTCGGGCCGGTGGGACGTGATCAGCATCGGTTCCGGCGAGGGCGAGAGCGCGGCCCTGGCGGCCGTCGCCGAACATGCGGCCAAGGCTGGCGGGGACGTCACCGCCGGGTTCAGCGTCGCTCGCCGCATGCACTACGACGCCGGGCTGTGGCTGCTGCCGGAAGTCGGGGAGTCGGAGACGATCCAGTACCGCCCTGACGGCTCGTGGACGATCACTGCTGAGACCGGCGTCCCGTACACGGTCCGTCGGGAGTGGCGAGGCCGCACCGCCTCCGGTGACCTGGCGCCGCTCCTGATCGAGGATCAGGCGGGGACCCTGGTCGCATCCTGCACCGCCGTCGACAGCTACATGTCCGCATGGGCGCCGATGCTCGATCGACTCCGCCTCCACGCCACGGCGGTTGCTGACGGGGTGCCGCACGCGACAACCGTCACCCTCGGCGGACCGACCCAGGAGTGGGTCGAGGCGTGGTGTGTGTGCAGCTGGACCGAGCGCGCCGATGTCGCCAAGTACGCCGACCGCGCCCCCGCCGGTGAGGCACTGGCTCTGGCGCACCGCCAGGCCCACTCGGAGACGTCGACAGCGGATGCGGCTCCGCAGTCCCTCGCAGCCGTGGTGACGCCGACGCTGGACGACGCCGTGCAGACCGAACCCGCTGAGGCACCGGCCGTCGCTGAACTGCCGGAGCTGGACGTGGTGCTCCTGGACGTGGACGTGCCGCCGCTCGACCCCGCCGAGCCGTACAGCACCGACGAGGAAGCGCGGACGGACATCGACCGGCTGGGCGAGGCGTTCGCGCGGTGGGACGCGCTGCCCACGGTCCAGCGCTACTACGACGCCGACCGGCAGCAGCGGCCCGACGGCAGCGGCGAGCCGACCAACCCCGTGGCCCAACTCGCGGCGGCATACCGGGACACCGGGCAGTTTCTGAGTGACGACCCAGCAGGCACACCGGAAGACATGGTGCGCCAGGTCCACACGGTGGCGGTCTGGAGCGGCGCCCTGGAGCCCGTCGTCGACGAGGACCTGCGCGGTCCGCTGGGGGAAGTACGGGAGGCCGCCGCCCTCCTGGCCTCCCGCTCGCAAGCGACGGTGGAGGCCTTCGAGGCGGAGCTGGCCGCTCTCGCTGCGAACTCCGCAGAACAGGACGCCGTCGACCTGGAGAGCGCGGCCGCCGAGACGGGACCCGCCGAACAGGCGCCCGCGGACGTCGACGGCGAGCCGGAGACCCCCGAGAGCAGCACCGAGCCGGACCCCGGCGAACCGGCCACCGACACCGGCCCGGTGGAGTCCGCAGCGGACGCACCAGTCACGACGGACACCGAGACGGACGGCGATCCGGCGCCGGAGCCCGATCCCGAGGAAGCACCGGAGCCGTCGACCGCCGTCGACGACGCCCCGGAGGACACCGCGGCGGCCGCTGCCACGAACGACGATCCGGCACCAGAACCCCAGGACACGCAGGAACCCGCAGTCGCGGTCTCGGATGAGGGGATGCACGAGGCACGGCGCGAAGCGTCGTTCCTCGAGCAGGACCGCCCCGCAGCGGCGGACGGCGGTCAGCAGACACAGGAGCCCGGCACGGCGGCCGCGCCGCCGGACCCGGCCCCGACCCCGGCGAGCGAGGACGCCCCCGGTGACGAGACGGCGCGAGACGCTTCGGAGGACCCGACCATGACCACCCCGCCGATCCCGGAGACCACCGACATCCCGGGCGAACCGATCACCGAGGACCCGCCCGCACCGCAGCGCTATGTCGAGACGGCCCCGCTCGCGGGCGGCCTCGGCTACCGGATGCGCCTGTCCGGACTGGACGGCCAGCCCGCCGACTTCGGCGAGGTACTGCGGGGCGACCTCGTCGTCGCCACCCTCCACCCGGGCGCCGAAGGGGGCTGGTTCGCACGGCTGGCCGTTGACGGCCTGCCTGCGGATGTCACCTACGTGGCGGGCGAGGCGCAGGACGCGGCCGCCTCCGGGGCCGTCATGTACTCCGCGTTCAGCGGCGCCCCGTACGGTTCGCCGCCCGGCGCGGTCGACGGCGACGAGACGCAGCAGCGGGTAGAGGCCCTGCGGGCCACCCTGCGCGACACCGCCGTGCAGCACCGCGACGTGCTCGTTGGCGCGGCCGCCCGGGCACGAAGCGAGTACAGCGAGCACTTCGACGGTCTTCGGGGCGCCCTCGACGGCTTGGCGGCCGCGGTCTCGGATGGCTACGGATCGCAGCAGATGACACAGCATCTCGACGCCGTCCAGGGGGCCGTCAACGCCTGGGGTGGCGCGCTACCGACCGACCTGGACCACCCCGCACGCCGACAGCTGGCCTTCCCGCTGGCCCATCTGCTGTACGACTCCCGGCGCATGCAGGACCAGGTGCAGGCCACGCTCGCCGCGGTGCAGGCAGAACAGGAGAGCGCCCGGGCCGTGGCGGCCGCCGCGGCGACGACGGACGCCGTGCCACAGCAGGAAGGCACAGAGTCCCGGAGTCCCGAAGTCCCGGACTCACAGAGCACCGGCACGACCGGGGAGGACGCACCAGCGGCCCCAGCAGGGACGACGGCAGACGCACCGGCCCCGGAGAACCCGGAAGGTGCCGCAACCTCCGAGGGTGACGGTCCGGCTCCCGATGTCGCCGTCGACGCCATCCGTCAGGCGCTGGAAGACGCCCTGCGGGCCGATCAGCCGGAGCCTGCCGCGCCGGAGCCCGGCGACCTGCCGCTGTGGACCGGTCTGGAGACCTCGCCCGCCAACACCGCGGCGACGGAGCCTCCGGCCGGACCGATGGACGTCCGTGCCGAGTTCCAGGCGGTACTGGACGCCTGGGACGAACACGTGCCGTCGGCGAACGGCACGGCTCAGGACCTGGTCGCCGAACTCGACGCCGACCTCGCCACGTTGCAGCGGGCGTTCGCTGAGGCGGTCACCCCGGCCGCGCCGGCGGAACCGTCCACCGCTACGACCCCGGCGGGCACCACCACGGAGGGGACGGCGGCCGCGCCCGTCGCGCAGCAGGCCGACGCCGTCAACTCCGCTCTCCAGCAGGCCGATACGCACGCCGCCGCGCTCCAGGACTTCCCCGAGTGGCAGCAGATCCAGACGGTGCGCGGTGCGGTCGGCCACCTGGTCCGCGTCATGCGGGAGCGGGCCGGGGAGCACTTCGAGCGCCTGATGGGGGACAACCGCGTCGGCGAGTTCTTCCGCAAGGTCTCGATCAACGTCTGCGAGAAGGTCGCCGGGTGGGCGCAGGCGGGGGCCGACCGGCTCCGGCGACGCGGCGAGGGGAAGGGGGGAGACGCTCCGGCCGCCGATGCGCTGCGGGACGTCGCCAATGCCGCCTCCGCCTACAGCTCCCCCGGCGGGGGCCGCAGCGGGCCGCCGCCAGCGTCGCGGGACACCGCGTCCACCACGGTGGACATCCCGGCGATGCGCCAGATCGGGGAGGCGCTGGCCCGCCCTCTCCCCGGCGCCAAGGACGGGCGGGGCACACGCGTCTCCACGGCGGCCGCGCGGGGCAAGTCAACCACCCGGGGCGCAGCGAAGAAGCCGAGCGGCTCCACGAAGAAGAAGTCGGGCGGCGCCGCGGAGCAGGCGGGGCACCTGCGCCGCGCGGCCGCCGATCCGCAGCAGCAGAACCCCAAGCCGACGCAGCGGTAGGGCACGGACAAGGGCCCGGCCCGCCGAGTCGGCGGTCCGGGCCCTGATGCTGCCGGTCAGCGCCTACGCTGACAGGGCCGTCCCAGCGGTCATCCCCCGTGCTGCTGGGGCGGCTTCAACGCGTTCGGCGTACACCCGGCAGGCCTTCCGCCCCGCCGGGGAAGCCCCGTCGACGGCGAGTGCGGCGCACGCCTCCAGGGCCGCCCGGTGGACACCGAGCGGTGCGGCCACCCGCAGCGAGTAGCCCTGACCCCGGCGGATGGTCCGGCCGCCGCTCAGCGCGTCCCGGAGCGCGACGTCGTCCGCGTTCCGCAGGTGCTCGACGAGCAGGCCGGGCACGTCGATGCTCACGACCGGGTCCGCGGCCGCGGGGGCCTCCGACTCCGGGCTCTCCTCTCCGTCCAGCTCCCCCAGCAGCTCCCCGAGGTCGGCGGGCACCTCGCGCGCTCCCACCGAGTCCAGTGCACGGCGGATCGTCTTGGGGTCGACGCCGTGCTGCCGGGCCAGCGCCTTCACCGCCGTCCCCTCCTTCTTGTAGGCCTTCACCACGGCGGCCGCCGTGCCCTCGTCGAACGCGGCCGGGCGACCGAGCACCTTGCCGGAGGCCTCGGCGCTTGCGACGCCCTCCTTGGTGTTCTCCGAGATCAGGTCCCGCTGGAACTCCAGCACCGCGGCGAGCACCTGGATCATCATCTTGGTGCCGGAGTCGTCGGCCGCGAGGTCAATGCCGGAGAGCAGGCCCGACTCCACGCGCAGGTGCAGTCCTCGGCGGATGAGGACGGGCCGCAGGGCGAGGACGTCGGCGACGGAGCGGAACAGGCGGGCGGCGTCGGCGATCCGGATCGTGTCGCCCACGGCGGCCTCTTCGAGCAGCTGCTTGAAGCCGGGCCGCTCCAGGGACAGGACCCGGGTGGACGTCGCCGGGTCCTCGTACACGGGGGCGCCGCCGTCGATGAGCTTGCCGAGCGCGTGGCGCTGACGGGCGTTGGTCTGCTTGTCCGTGCTGTGGCGCAGGTACAGCCGGTCAGTCACGGTCGTCAGCCTCGCCCTGGTGGTCGCGGTGCCACGCGCGTGCGATCAGGAGGGCCCGCCGGGCAGTGGTGGTCCCCCAGTTCGGCCGTTCGGTGGTGTCGTCCTGCGGCTGGAGTTCGACTCCGCCGTCCACCTCGTTGGCACCCTCCAGCATCCGGGCCTCTGAGGTCAGGAAGTCCGCGACCTCGGCGTGGAAGGCGCCGCCCGCCGCCCTGATGCCGTCGACGGCGGCCCGGATCTCGGCGACCTCCTTCCGTACGCGTGTGACTCGCTGGTCGTACCGGACCCGATCCGCGTCGGTGTAGGGGATCTCGTTGTCCTGCCAGTCGACCTGCTTGAGCAGCGCCATCGGATGCCTCTTCCATGTTGGTCGTGAACCGGCGCCAGAACGGCCCCGGTTGCTCTACGCGCCACCCTAGGGAGGCTAAAAGGGGAGGCGCAACTACGGAATGGAATCCATTGGACGGGGACCCGGTTTTCACCCGTTTGCGCGCCTTGCCGCATTGGATCGGCCAGGGGAGGCGAAAACGACCGTTTCCGCCTCCCCGTCGGATTGGAATCCCTCACCCCCTGCCGTTGTGTCGACCCAACGGCAACCCTGCCGGTGAGGCGTCCCGTTGCGCCGACACAACGAAGGCCGCCGGGGGAAGCCCGGCGGCCTTCGAGGGGAGAGGGGGCGGTCAGGATGCGGCGGCGGTCTCTTTGGTGGTCGCCACGGCGGGAGCGCCGATCTGCGCGAGGGCGACGCCGTAGGTGTCGGTCTGCCACCGCCAGGTGGTCCCCTCGTACGTGGCGCGCACCACCACAGGCTGCCCCTCGCCGGCGGCCCGGATGCGGGCCGCCTCCAGTGTCGAGATGAGTTCCAGGTGGAACTGGGCGGGCAGGGTCGGCCGCGGCGTCGCCCCGTTCACCACGCCGGAGAAGCGCGCCGTCGACGGTTCGGGGCCGCTGTCGACGAGCGGGACCCATCCGTCACGGTCCGGCGAGCCGGGGAGGTGTGCGATCAGCCGCGGGCGTGGTTTCCCAACGAGCCGAAGGTGGCGCAGATCGTCCGCGCGGAGCAGCCCGTACATCTCGTCGTCGGTCAGGTTCGTCGCCACCCACACTTCGGCCATGCTCGATCCCCCTCGTAAACGGTCGCCGGGCGGGCCCTCGTTCGGACCCGCCCGGCGGTGACTTGCTCTCAGCGCTCCGTGCTGGTCAGGTGGCGCGCGGGTCGGCGCATGCCAGCTTGACCCAGCCCTTCTTGGCGGTCTTGCCGTGGTGCCAAGTGCCGTACCAGTAGCTGATGTTGTCGTTCTTGTCGAGCCACGACTTGGTGATGTGGCCGTAGTCCTTGCCCTTTTCGTACACGTACATGACGTGCTTGCCCTTGCCGTTCGGCTGGGTGCGGACGTCGGCCTTCTTGCACGTGATCTGCTGGTTGAAGCTGTCGGCCGCCATGGCAGGTGCGGCCGTCGAAACGCCCACACCTGCGGTGAGGGCGAGACCCAGCGCGGTCGCGGCCGTGGTGCGGGCCAGGAGTGTCTTCATCGTTTCGTCCTCGTGCTGTTGCCCTGCGGATGCCGCTTCGGGACTCGGGTCCTACTTGTCGAACTCGTGCCAGGACCCGCACTGCGTGGGCTTGGTCTTGTACGCGCAGACCCGCATCTTGAAGCGCACCCCCGAGTAGAGAGTCGGGGTCTTCCAGGACCCGCCGTTGTTGGCGACCTTGTCCTTGACGTCGACGACGAAGTAACCGTGCTTGGCGGTGCGGACCTGGGTGATCGCGCTGTAGCCGTCCTTGCGGATGTCGTTCGCATAGACGCGGCCGGTCAGGGAGTTGTAGAACCCCTCGGCGCGCTTGTTCGGGGACGTCCACCAGCCGGAGCTGTTGGCGGAGGCGGGCGTGGCCGCCAGCCCCGTGACGAGAGCGACGCTCAGGGCCCCGATGACTGCGCCGGCGCGGGCGCGCGGGTTCATCGTCAGTGGCATGACTCGTCCTCCGGGATGCAGGTGTGGACATCCTCGGCGGCGGTGTGGACCAGGTCGTCCCTGAGCCAGCCGGTCTTGCCCTTGGCGTTGCCGGTGGTCATCTTGACCTTGGTCCAGCTGTAGCCGCCCTTGTAGGCGTAGTCCTTCTCCGAGCACTTGTTGCCCTTGTAGGCGACGCCCACGGCGGTCGAGCTGGTCGACGCCTTGGAGCGGAGGTTGGCCGCCTTCGCCGTGACGTAGCAGCCCTTCGCGGCCGCCTCGGCCGGGACCGCGAGGGCGAGGCCCGAACCTGCCAGGGCGATCGTCAGTGACAGGGCACCTATTGCTCTGCGTGCGCGCACGTATTTCCCCGTTCGATATTGCGGACGTTCCTCGGAATGGCTTTGCGTTTAGGAACGTGACTGAAGTCAATGGAACGCCCCGGGGGCCTGTCAACTTTTTACGCCTGCCGCAACAGAATGAGCCTTCGCGTGTTTTCGCGTCGCGCAAAACCGCAGCTATAGCGGCATGTCCCCGGCCCGTATTTACGCGTCGCGCAATAGGCCATTTCGCGTGACGCAATGACCGCCCAAAACGCCCGGTTTGATGGGGTGTAAATTTCGCCGGTTGTTTCGCGCCACGCATGTACGATGCAGAGGATGGTTGATCCCGCAACCAGGGAGGGGTGAGGGGGAACCGGGGGTTGGGGGCCGGGACTTGATGGTGCGACGCCACGGGACGCCCGGTCTGTTGGGGATAGCCGCTCAGCTCGCTCACAGAGAAAGCGGCGTGCACAACGAGGAATGTCACCTTGTTCACCGCAGCAAGCAGCGCAACCACAGGAGAACAGCCCGCAGATTCACGACGAGCGAGCGGTACCGCTCACGCCCGGCGAGTGAAAATTGTCGAGCGGGCATTCACGCTCCTCGACGGGCCATGGCACGGGCCCAGCGAAATCGCCGAAGCCACCGGTCTCAATGTCACGGTGGTGTACCGCATCCTTCAGTCCGGCATTCCGAGCCTGTACTTCGTGCAAGGCCCCGGGGGGAAATACCGGCTGGGCCCGGGCGCGGCCGCGATCGGCATGCAGGCGATGGCACACACGCCGGGCACCGAGGCCTCCCACCCGATCCTGGAGCACCTGAGCAAGGCCCTGGACGCCATGGCTCTGCTGTGGGTGTTCTCCCCCTTCGGCAACCCCCGCCGGGTGCTCGCCGACCACGCGCCTGGGCGCTACGACCTGGAGTCACTGGGGCTGAGCGCCAGCGAACTGGCGGCCATGGGCAGCTCGTTGCGCGTCGGGCCGTCCGGGCGGGTGATCGCGGCGCACCTGCCCGCGACGATGGTCGACGCGGTACTGGCCGGGGCCGTCCCCGCCGGCGCCGGGCCCGGGGCACTGAGTGAGAGGGAGTTCCGGACGTCACTGGAGGAGATCCGGGCGAACGGCTACGCGCTGGGGCGTGAGGAGGTCACCGGGTGGGGCGCGGTCGCCGCGCCGGTGCTGTGGGGGAACACCGTGTACGGCGCGATCAGCGTGCTCAAGCCGTCCTCGCTGCTGACGGACGACCCGAGGGCGGCCGCGCGGACGGTGGCGGCCGCCGACCGCTTCAGCCTGTTGGTGTCCGGCGGACGGATTCCGCTGGCCGGATGAACAGCGGGCCGCGGCCACCGAGATGGCGGCCGCGGCCCGGCTCGGCGCGAGGGCGCTCAGCCCTCCTCCATCCGCCACGCGCTGGGCACGAGCCCCGGCATCCGGTGGATGACCTCGTGTTCACGCTTGGTGCACCCGGCGAAGGGACCGTTGGGGCCGCGCAACTCCCGGATGCACGGGTCCAGATGGTCCCGGTGCCACGTGCTGGGTCCGGTGTAGCCGCAGCTGGCGGGGTCGGTGAGTTCCTGCCACGCGAGCCACAGCGCGTGCAGCCGGGCGACGGCGGGCGTGTGCTCGAACCAGAGGTGACACCACCGCGCCTCGGAGGCGGCCTCCCCCAGGTAGCCGGGCACGAGGACGCCCTCAACCCACTCGATGAGGGCGCGCAACTCGTCGTCGTACGCGGGCGAGTCCAGCAGCAGGATCAGCGGCGGGTACTGCTCGCCCTCGTCTTCCTCGTCCTCGTCGGCACCTTCCTCGCCGGCCGACTCCTCGTCCTCGGCAGAGGCCTCGCCCGGCTCCCCTCCCCCGCCCCCGGTGAGGGCTTCGAGCTGGGCAGTCAGCCGGGCGACGGCGGCCTTCAGGTCCTCGACGTCCTCGAACATCGTGACCGGCACGTCCAGCTGTGCCGACGGGTCGTCCTCGCCGCGCTCATCGGCCACTGCGGGTCGCCTTCCGCGCCTCGTACGCACCCACGGCCCGCTTGGTGATGGCAGCCTCCTCGTCGCGCATCTGCGGGCCGATGTGCGCCATCGCCTTCTCCGCGTACCAGGGGCGCAGGCTGATCTGTGCGACCGGCATGCCGGTGGACAGAAGCAGGGCGGTCCCCTTGGACATCGCCCGGATTCGGGAGGGGTCCATCACCTCTTCACGCTGCTCGGACCAGCTGCGGCTGCCGCCGTCCTTGCTCTTGGAGTACGAGCCGCGCTCGACCCAGTGCGGCCCGATCAGGTTGCTGATGTCCTGGGCGAACTTCGCGTCGTCGATACCGACACCGATGATCTTCTTGGTGCCCGCGCTCCACATGGCATCCATGCCGACCTCGCCCCACGCGGCGACGCCCTGGCGGTAACTCTGGAGGATCACGAACGGGGTGATGCCCCGGCTCCCGAGGTGGGAGTACAGGTCAGGGAGATCCTTGATCCGGCAGATGTTCGCCGCCTCGTCCAACACGGCCCGCATCGGCTCCGGCAGACGGCCCCCGTAGCGTTCCCCGGCCTCGGAGGCCGCAGTGAACACCGCATCGGCGAGCGCGGCGATGACCGCGGAGGAGGGGCCACCCTTCTTGGACAGCAGGTAGAGGGTGTCCGTGCTGAGCGCGAAGGCCTCGGGGTCGAAACGCGGGTAACGCTTGTCGGGCGTGACCCACGCGAGCACTCTTTCGTCACGCAGCGCGCTGACGGCCGTCCGGGCGTTTTGGAAGATGCCGCTCTGCGTCTCCTCAGCGATGGAGATAGAGGAGTCCACCTGTTCGGCGAGCACCGGCTCGTGCGTGTAGAGGATGTTGAGCGGGGCCTTCTCCTTCGGGTCGCTCAACCACTTCATGACGTCGCGGACGGTGCCGCCGTCGTGGTACGCGGCCCGGAACAGTCCCACGAGCAGGTCACCGGCGGCCTGACTCCAGAACGGGTCGGCCTGCTCACTGGTGATCTGGTTGACGAAGTGCGAGGACAGGCGCTCGGCGCCCTCCAGCGTCTCCGCCTGAGCGATCATGTCCCACCACATCTGCCGTTCGACCTGGGCGACGCCCTGGGTGTCGAGCACCCACGTCTGCCCGACCTTCGAGCGGCTGCCGACGGTGGCGGCGTATACGTCGGCCTTATTGCTCGTCATCAGCAGGGCGCCGGGGGCCTCCTCCGCAACGGGGATGGCCAGCGCCGTGGACTTACCGGCTCTCGGCGCCATGATGGCGATGTAGGTGTCCTCGTCGCTGCCGCGCAGCTCGACGCCGGAGGGCATGTGGTCCCCGAGCAGTACGCCCCGGTCGCGCGGCGGGACCTTCGCCGGCTTGGTGCCCTTGAGTGAGGACCGGAGCCTGAGCGCAGTACGAGCCGCGGCCTTCGGTGTCAGCTCGCGCACCTGGTGCAGGGTCGCGAGGCTGTTTGGGTTCCGGAACCAGCGGAAGGCCCAGCGCAGACCCCACACGAGGAACACGACGACGGCCAGGTCCGCCACGGTGGCGCCGATGGCAGAGGCGGTCTGCGCGTGCGGCCACACCGTCGACCACTCGGTGGCCATCTGGTAGACGGTGAGCGGGGAGGCGGGCGCCACGTCCTCGCCGGTCACCAGCGCACCGGCGGCCGCACCGGCCCACGTCGCGGCGGCCAGCGTCACCACTCCGCCGGCCAGAATCCCTCCGCCCGCCCATGCCCGGTCGTTCTCCGTCATCATCGGCTGTCGCCCCCCACGCTCGTCGTCATCCGGCGCCGGTTGGTGTCCGTGCGGTAGAGCCGCAATTCGGTCTGCGTCAGCTCCAGCGAGGCCGCGATACCGGGCCGGGTGCCAATCTTGATCAGGTACTTGCCACGGCCGGGGTGCCGCGCGCCCTCGTCCTCCAGGGCCACGTTGCTGCCGTCGGCGTCGTCGAAGGTCGGGTCGATGTCGAGCCCGGTCGACGTCGCCGACGACCACGAGCCGATCATCATGCGCTCCTGCTCGGTGAGGGACCGCTTGCCGGTGACCCGGGTCAGCTCCTCCTCGGAGGACGCGCCGATCACCCAGGTGTCGCACCGGTCCATCAGGCCCCTGGCCTTGGCCCGGTCTTGCTCGGTCGGCAGGGCCTCGACGTCCAGCAACGAGTGCGTGACGTAGATCGTCACGTCGTTCGTGGTCCGGTTCAGGCGGCTGATGGCGTCCATCGCGTCCACCAGGCCGGGGCCGGACCGCAGTGCGCGCCACATCTCGTCCATCGGCAGCACGAGGGAGCGGTCCATCAGGCCGATGCTGCGGGCGGAGTCGATCGCGGAGTAGGTGTACGCCCACGTCGCGATCATCCCGGCGGAGACGACATCGTTGCCGCGGGCCCGCAGGGCGGAGATGTCCACGGACACGGCGGGCGCCGAGATGTCCAAGGGGGTCGTCGTCGGGCCATCGAACAAGCCCTTCAAGGGCCCGCCGATCAAGTTGTCCAGCCCGGCGATGACCGACCGCGTCAGGTCCCGGTACCGCTCCCCCTCGGCGGCCAACTTGGTGCGCAGCTCCTCGGGGGCCGCGCGCAGGGCCAGGACGACGTCGGCGACCACGGGGTCGCTGCCGGACTCCTGTGCGGCGGAAGCGACCTGCACCGCGGTGTCGAGCGCGCTGCGTTCGATCTCGTTCGGGGACCGGCCCAACCCGTGCTTCGTGGACAGCAGGGCGACCAGGGTCTCCAGCCGCCTCCCGTTGAGGACGTCCAGCAGGGACTCGCGCCGGTCGACGGGCAGTGTGTGCACGCGCCCCTTCAACGGGCCGGAGTCCAAGGGGTTCAGGCGCCCGATGCCGTCGCCGATCCGTACGACGGAGCCGCCCAGTTCGCGGATCAGGTCGCTGTACTCGCCCTTGACGTCGCCGGGGACACAGACCATGTGCCCGTATGCCGAGTAGACCAGGCACACGCGCTTGACCAGCGCGGACTTGCCCGCGCCCGGCTGCGACATCACCCACATGCCGGGGTTGGTGGTGAGCTTGCCGGTCCATCCGCTGGGGTCCACACACACCAACTCGCCGGTGAGCACGTCCCGCCCGACCGGCACGCCGCGCGGCGGCAGGCCCGACCCCAGAAGGAACGGGTAGATCCCGCCCGCCTGGCTGGTCGGGCCGGTGTAGACGGTGCCGGTGTCCTCGACCGGCGAGCGGCCGCCGAACCTTCCGCCCCATCCCAACCTCGGGGCGAAGCGGCCCTTCAGCTTCTTCTCGACCCTCCGCTCCTCGCGGGTCGGGGCCTGCTCAATCACCCTGACCACCCGCTTGGGCGTGGTCACCGGCACCTGCTTGGTCTTGCGTGCCATCGTCGTCAGCCCCCCTTCACTTCACGAGCGGCGAGTAGCCGATCGGCAGTCCAGCCGCGAACACGGCGGCCTGGGCGCCGAACGCGCTCCGCATCCGGATGCCTCGGGTCGCCTTGACCGCGCGGGCCAGCTCCTGGCGCGCGGCGGGCAGGTCGGCGGTGCGGCGGGCGGTGGCGGTGACCATGAGGGTCCAGTCGACCACCTGGGAGCCGCCGGCCACCTGTGCGGCGGCCTGCTCCGCTCGCTGGAGGTCGGCCTTCTGGCTGTACTTCGCCCGGCCCTTGACCTCGGCGGTCGCCCGCGCGCGGTCCGCGGCGTTGCTGATCTCCCGCTCCAGCACCGCCTCGCCCTCGTACGGGTCCAGGACGCGGTAGCTGAGCGTCAGGCGTCGCTGGTAGCGACCGGGGGCGAGCAGCGGCAGCAGTACGGAGTACGGCAGGGGACGGCGCGGCATCTCGCGCAGCACCCAACTGATGGACACCCCGCCGTCGTGCGCGTACTCCTCCCAGCCGTCGTCGGCGGCCTGCGGCCCGCACTCCGACCAGCTCAGCTCCTCGAACTCCTTGTCGCGGGCGTTGAACACGTCCGGGTCGTACGCGGACCTGACGATGCGTCGCAGGTCGACGTCCGTCGCCCGACGCTCGATGTCCGTACCGGTGCCCGACAGGTCGAGCGAGTCGACCACCCGCAGCGCCTCGGCGACCTGCTCCGCAAGGTCCACCGGTGCGTTGACGGTCGCGTTCGGGTCGACGGTGACGCTCATCCACGGCGCCACGCTCGCGGTGGCGTGCGGCGTCGTGCGGACCAGTTCGTCAATGATCTTCCTGGCGAGCTGCGGGGCGTTGGGGTCCTTGCGGACCGCGACGTCGTCACCGAGCGCCTCCCCCGCCCCCGGGGTGATCTGGATGGTGACGGACGCGCCCTTGACCTGCTCGTCGGTGGACATCGCGTCCAGCACGGACGACCAGGTGCGCAGGCTGCTCTGCACGGCCCCGGTGGGCGCCATGAGGCTGCCGCCCGGCGCGAGGAGGGTGGTGATGGTCATGTAGCCGGTCGCCCGGTCGTGGACCACACCGACGGGGCGGCCGCTGGTCGGGTCGTGGGCCTTGATCAGGGTGGAGCTGGCGCCGACGCCGGGCAGGTCCAGGGCGTACGGGTGCGGCAGCAGCAGACGCCGGTAGGAGGTGGCGTCGAACTTCGCCGCCCTCTTCCAGGCGACCTTGGCCCAGTAGTAGTTCAGCGCGGACATGCCGTGCCGCTTGGCGGCGGCCAGTCCGAAGACCGCGCCGGTCACCGGCAGGGTGACCAACAGGGACAGCGGGACCTGGGTGGCGATCAGGCCGTCCGCCGTCAGGATGGACGCTGCGAAGATCGTCGCGTTCCGCGACAGCCCGCCGAACCCGAAGGAACGGCGGGCCCGGAAACCCTGGACCATCAGCGTCTTGGGCACTTCGTGGGTGGTCACTGGTTCTCTCCGCCCATCGCTCCGCTCGCGCCCTGGACCGCGTCGTTGACGCCGTCCAGGACCTGAATGCCGACACCGACCGGACCGAGCGCGCCGGCGGCCGCGGTGCCGGTGGCGCCCGCCGTACCCGCTGCGCCCGCCGTGCCCGCCGTGCCCGCTCCAACTCCTGCACCTGCACCGGCCACTGCGGCGTCCGCTCCGGCGGCGCCTTCGGCTCCGGCCTGGCCGGGTACGCGGGTACCGGCCTCGTTCCGGGCGGCCTGCGCCTGGGCGTCGCCGCCCTGGCCGCCGTCCTCACCCGAACCGCCGCCACTGCCGCCGTTCTGGCTGCCCATGCTCTGCTCGACGTACCGGGCGTGCTCGACCGCGCTCGACGGGCTATCGCCGTCACCACCACCGCCGCCGTCGCCGTCGCCTCCGGCCTTCCCGGCGAAGTAGCCCGCGGCCGCGGTCAGGGCGCCCCCGGCGCCGCCCGCGCTCATGCCCGCGCCGACCGCCGCCCCGAACGGGGCGAAGATCTTCGTCAAAGGACCCGGGGCGATGACCGCGAGAACGAGCGTGGCACAGCCGCGCAGCCATTCCGGGAGGGTCTTGGCGTGGCCGAACTCGGCGAACCCCGTGCAGATGATCACGGCGACCGTCGGCTTGTACGCCACGATGACCATGCCGGAGGTGATGAGGCTGGGTGCCCACTTCCGGGTGGCTTCGCCGCCGGTCCGGCCGCCGCCGGCCACGGGGATCAGCAGGCAGATGATGGGGATGGCGCTCTGCCGAAGGAAGATCATCACCATCAGGATGAAACCGATCAGCAGCAGGACGCCGACGATGCACAGCAGGGTGATCGGGTTCGAGACCGCGGTGGGCAGCAGGACCGCGATGATCCGCTCGTAGGCCTGCCCGTCGTCCGCGAAGGTCGCGTTGACCAACCCGCTGCTCAGCGCATCCCCGAGCGTCAGCAGGAACGCGAACAGCGACACCCCGAGGGCGGACAGGAAGAGGTTCTCCACCCACCCCCGCATCGCCACCCCGACGTGCTGCGCCTTGCCGGTGACGGCCATCTTGGCAAGCTGCCAGATCACCCCGGCCGCGGCGATCACCAACCCGAGCCAAACGAGCATGCCCGCGAGCGTGGCCTTGCCGTCCCACAACCCGGTGCCCTTGAGGTCCACTGACGGCCCGAGCAGGGCAAACGTCAGCACCTTCTTGATGACCCACTTGGTGACGTCCTGGGCCGACCTGATCATGTCGCCCAACACGGAGTCCCAGACGTTCTTCCAGGCCTCCTTGATGGCCTTCTCGCCCGCGTCGCCGACCGCGTCGCACATGTCCGAGCCGGTCAGGCCACCGATGCCGGTCAGCTTGCCGCCGGTGTGCAGGATCGTCCCGAGCACCGGCCCGGTGCCGATCCGGCACGCCCCTTCTATCGTGTTGCCGATGATCCCGTCGGCCCGCGCGGGCTGCGGCGCCGAGACGACGGACACGCCGAGAACCGCGACCAGGGCGAGCAGGATCGCGGCGAACCGGCGCCCTACGACTCCCTGGCGGTTCACGACGCCTGCCTTATGGCCGTCCAGCCGGAGCTGTTGAAGTCCGCGTCGCCCGGCGCCACGATGTGCGGCTGGGCCTGGCCCTGGACGTCCGACTGCGCGCGAGCGGTGGCGTCACCTGTGAGCTTCCAGTCGCCGTCCTCCCACTGGGCGCCGGCCAGAGTGCGGGTGTAGCTGCCGCTCTCCTTCGCCGTCTCACCGTTCTTCTGGACCACCCGCGAGAGCAGCCATGCGCTGACCTCGGTGTCCGACTTCTTGATGATCTTGTAGCCCACCACGGTGCTGCGGACGTACGCGCCCGACGGCAGGGGCTGCCCGGCCGCCACGCCCATCTGCTTGGCCAGGGCCTTGTCGCTCTGCTGGCCGTTCAGCTCGATCTGCTCGGCGTTCTCCGAGGACTGGTCGGCCTTGCCGATGTACGAGCGGTAGATGCGCAGTTGCTCGTCCGTGTTGGTCTTGTCGCCCTCGATGTCGGTCGTGTTGGCCGCGAGCATCATCGCCACGGCGCCTTCGGCGGTCTTCGGAAAGCCGACCTGGCTGCCGTGGTCGTCGGTGCGCTTCCCCCGCGGAAGCGCCGCCCACGAGTTCGGCTCGGTCCAGTCGTCCGGCGGCGCGTACGTCGCGCTCGGACCCGGTGACGCGGACGCGGACGCGCTCGCCCCGCCCTTGCCCGCCGGGGTGTCCCCGCCGTCGTCGCCGCCGCTGAACACGGCGTAGCCGGTCAGGGCGAGCACGGCCGCGAGCACGCCGCCCGCCAACCACATGCCCTTCGTGTTGAACGTCCCCCTGGTGCGTCCCATGTCCCCCGCCTCAGCCTGCGATGCCGTTGAGGATCGCGATCAGGGAGCTGGACACGATGATGGCCACCAGTCCCCCGCCCATCCACTTGAACGGCTCGGACCCGCCGCCGTTGCGGCTCTTGTCCGAGACGGCGAGCTTGTAGACGCCGAAGATGACGCCGCCGACCCCGGCCAGGATCAGCAGCCACAGGGCGTATCCGAAGATCTCGGAGACCGGGCCGTCCATGCCCGGGATCTTCGTCGGTTTCGCTCCGGGGATCAGCCCGGCGAGAGTCACGTCGGCGGCTGCCCGCTGCATGGCCATGCTCATTTCCCTTCGATCGTGCGCCGCAGCTTCTCGGCTGCGGACCGGACGTCTCTGTACTCCAGGGCCTCGTCGGGACCCTTAACGGCCCGTAGAACGGGCAGGTACGGCACCTTTGCCACCCCAGCCAGTCGCCCCTCCAGGGCGCGGACCAGGAACCGGGCGTCCTGCACCGGGCGGGCCGGGCTGTCGGCCACCCACACCAGCCAGGGCCGGGGCAGCGAGCCCCAGCGCTGGAGGGTCTGCTCGACCATCTGCGCGCTGTACAGCGTCGTGTCGGCGACGAGCACCGGGGAGGCGCCGTACGGGATCTGCTCGCCGTACGCCAGGATTCGGGCGCGGGCGCCGCCGGCGTCGTTGTCGAGCATCTTGGCGACCGTCACCACTGCAATGCCGAACCCGTTGTCGACGGGCATCAGCGCGTACCGGAGGGCAACCGGCGTACCGGCGCCCGGTGTTGATGTCACTGATTGGGCGGTCATGCCGCAACTCCCCCCGTATAGCTTCGTTTAGGACGCGATGTTGGGCTCTTGAGATCACTGAGGCTAGCGTGAACCCCTGTCAAACCTGGATGGCATATTTGCCGGAGCCAGAGGTCAGGTCACGGGTGGCGCTTTACGGGAGCGCACGGCGGGGGGAGAGGCACCTGCACGGCGGGGGCGGTTTCGAGACGGCGATTCGATCGCGACTGGTGGACTCGTCCCTAGTCACAGCGTCAACGCGCGTACTCATCAGCCACACCCCCGGGTCGCCAACCGTTCCGTGTGGACGCCTCCGCTGCGCTGTACGCGGGCAAGAGGGGACGCGGTTTCGCCGAGCGAACTCGCCCCACACGAGACTGCTTCTGACCCTACGTGAGCCGTGATCCGTTCGACGGTCCGGCCCGCCTCAATGGAGGCGCGCACGGCGGGCGCATCGTGATCTAGTACCGCAGCAAGTCGCACAACTGGCACGAGCGAATCGAGAACAAGCACGGGGGGGATAGCACGTGAAGGTGCTCATAGGGGCCGCCGCCGCGGTCGCCGGACTCGTTGTCCTGGCGCTCCTGGTGGTGGTGGGGGTGGTGGTGTCCGATGACGATGCCTCGGCCGCCGAGACGACCAGCGGCGGCGGGCTGCGCGGGGTGCCCACCGAGTTCCGCAAGTGGATTCTCAAGGCGGACGACGCCTGCGCGGAACAGGAGATGACCCCGGCTCTGCTGGCCGCTCAGCTCTGGCAGGAGTCGAAGTTCAAGACCTCCAAGGAGGAGGCGACCAGCGGCGCCGGCGCGCAGGGTCCGGCGCAGTTCCTGCCCTCGACGTTCGCGACCTGGGGGCGTGACGACGACGGGAACGGCGAGACCTCGCTGTGGGACATAGGCGACGCCGTCATGGCGCAGGGCCGGATGATGTGCTCCCTGCTGAAGCAGGCGAAGTCCTCGGGCTTCCCGGGCGACGTCCGCGGCCTCGCGCTGGCCGGGTACAACGCGGGCTGGGGCAGGGTCGAGCAGTTCAAGGGCGTCCCGCCGAAGTCGTTCGCGAACGGCGAGACGTTCAACTACGTCCAGCTCATCCTGAGCTACCTGCCGCGCTTCCAGGGCCCGAGCCTGATCCAGGTCTCCGGCTCCGGCTCGGCGGCCGACGCACTGCGCAAGGCGGTCGGCCGGATAGGCACTCCGTACGCGTGGGGCGGCGGCGGACCCAACGGCCCGTCACGGGGCTTCTGTGACGGCACCAACGGCTACCTCAACGGTGACTGCGTGGCCTCCAGCACCATCGGCTTCGACTGCTCCGGCCTCGTTCAGTACGCGTTCGCGCCCAAGGTGAATCTGCCGCGTACGGCGGCCGCGCAGTACGGCGCGACGTCCGACCGGGCCGTCTCCCGGTCCGACCTCAAGCCGGGCGATCTGCTGTTCTGGTCGCACGGCGGCAGCGGCTCGATCTATCACGTCGCGATCTACGCGGGCGACGGCAACGTGGTGCAGGCGCCGCGCACCGGCCGTGACGTCGAACTGGCTCCCCTGACCTCCGCGATGCCGGAGCGGGACTACTACGGCGCCACCCGGGTCTGACCCCTCCACGCACGTGTGCCGCAGACCCCGGTCGGGGTCTGCGGCACACGTGCGTACGGGTCTCGGCTACTTCGACTTGCCCCGCGTGGGAGCGGGTGCGGGCTGACGGTGCGGCGCGACCCCGGCCTCCGCGGGCGCTGCGGCCTTCGCCGCCTTAGTAGGGCCCACGCTCGGTGATGTCGCCTTCGCCGCCGCGGTGTTCACCTTCACCCGTGACTCACCCGGTGCGTCGCCCGCCGGACGGCGCAGTGCGTCGCTGGCGGCCTGCACCAGCCGGGTGCCGAGCTGGGCGTCGGGCCCTTCCTGCCAGGACGTGTCCTTGGCCAGACGGGCCAGGTGCTCGCGCACCGGCTTGCCCTCGGTCTCCATCTGCGCCATCCGGCGGGCCACCAGGGGCCACTGACGGGACGCCACCAAAAGATCCGCCTCCCGTTCGTGCCCGGGCATCGCCTCGCGCACCCAGCGGGTGTACCGCTGGTTCTCCTGCGACGAGATGGCCAGCTGAGCGAACGCCCGCTCGCGGTCGGACAGGTCGAGATCCCGGGGGAGGTCCAGCCCGGTCGTCAGCGGCCCGTACGACAGCTGGGCGTCCCGGCTCATCGCCGGTTCGGCGGCCGCCCCGAGTCCCTTCGCCACCGCCTGGTCGACGGCCAGGACCTCGTTGTGCGCGGTCGCCAGGACCTCGCGCACGTTGACGCCCTTCTCCTCCAGCCGGGCCATCGTCGCGGCCATCTCCGGCCAGGCCGGAGAGGTCAGGATCGCCTCGCGCACGGGCCCCGCCGGCAGCGTCTCGCGCACCGCCCGGACCCACTCGTCGGTGTTCTCCGAGGCCTTGGCCGCGACCTGGTCGCGGACGTTCACCGCGATCTCGCCGACGCGTGGCAGGACCTGGTCCAGGTCGACGCCCGCCTTGCGCAGGGCGAGCAGCTGCTGCGCGAGCTGCGGCCAGTCCGCCTCCCCCATCAGCGCCGTGGAGACGTCGGTGGGAAGCAGCCGCTGTACGTCCTTGCCGACCTCGGTCACTGACTCCTCGGCGGCCGGAAGGTCGTCCTCCTTCCCCTTCTGCTTGCGCTGCTGGTGGCGTCGCGCGGCGTCCGCGATGGCCATGACCAGACGTGCCGCCATGACCGCGGTCTGCACCGCCTCGGCGGCGGACTCCGCGAACGCCTCCCCCGCGCGCTCCTCTGGTGCTGGTGTTGTCATCTCGCGCTCTCCCCTCGTTAGCGGCCCCGCTTCGGGCCCTTGCGCTGCTGCTCCTCGCCGGGCGGCCGCCGTGTCGGCGAGGGCGCCCCCTGCTTGCGGGCCGGGGTGCCTCGCCCGGGGCCGCCGGCGGGCGCGGCAGTCGTGCCGCTACCGGAGGCGGCGGCCGCCGAACTGCGCTGCCGCTGCCATCCGTCCAGGCGCCATACAAGCACCTCGGCGACCGAGTCTGCTGAGTTCAATTCCCTGCGGGCCGCGACCGTTGCCAGGACGTCGCCCGGATCGTCGCCCGCCTTCTCGACCTCGACAAGCCGGGCTCTCAGCGCTGGCCAAGCCGGATCGGCCAGGATCTCCCGGGCGTGCTCGGGAACGGCTTCCTGAACGGTGCCCACCATCGGCCGGGTGCCCGGCGCCGTGGCCGCGCGGCGCCCGGCCCCCGCCCGGGCCGCGGCGCGCTTGGCTCGGGGCTTGTACTCGCGTGCCGCGTTGACGCCGACGGTCACCTCGACGGCCTCGTGCAGCAGTCGTCCGGCCCGTCCGGCGGCCTCCGCCTGGACGCGGTGCTCCTGCGCCTGGTGCCAGCGCCGGGAGGCTTCCACGGCGGTCACCAGAGCGAGCAGAAGACCGAGGGCGGCGACCGTGTCGTTGCGGCCGACCGACGCCACGGAGCGGGCCAGGACCTGGTTCGACTCCCGGTACAGCTGCCGGGCCTGACCCTCCATCTGACGGGCGGCCGGAGCCCGGGATGCCCGCTCGTACTCGTACGCGGCCTTCCGCATCTGGCTGCGCACCAGGTATGGGGAGACGACGGCGGCCGTCACGATCAGGTCCCCGAGCGCGGCCACGTCTCCGGCGCCCTCGTGCAGGCCTCCGGCACCGAGCTGGTCGGCGGCGGCACGGACCTTCTCTGCCGCCGCACGCCAGGCATCCGCCGGCGCGGCCGCGGGGTTTACCGGCGGTCCGCTCCAGCGTTCGCGTACGCGCGGCAGGGACAGGTCCGGGGCGAGCTTCGTGCCCGGGAAGAACACCGGCTTCTGTCCGCCGTCGCGGTCCCCGGGCAGGGCCACGGAGTAGCCGGTCACGTTGCCGTCCGGGGCGATCCGCTGCTTCACGCGCAGTCCGGCCGCGGCGAGTCGGGCGAAGAAATCGGCGTCGCTCACGGACGCGGCCGCCGCCTCGCGTACGGCGCGCTGGAGCGTCTCGCGGACAGGCTCGGACAGTCCCCGGCGCGTTGCCTTGTCGGTCTCTCCGGTCTTCGACCACCTGCGGGCGGTGCCGTCGGCGTGGGTCAGACGGCGCAGGCCGAACTCGACCTCGAACCCGCGCGCGGCTTCCTGCATCCGGAGCTTGCTCCAGCTCGTGTCCGGCTGACGGTCGTCCTCGCGGGCACGGGTGGCCACGATGTGAATGTGGTCGTCGGCGTGGCGCACGGCCACCCATCGGCAACCCTGGTCGTCGGTGTGCGGGGCGATGCCAGCGGCGTGCATCATCTCGCGCGCCACCCGGGCCCACTCCTCGTCGGTGAGGGTCCTGTCCTCCGGGGGATTACGCACCGCCACGTGGAAGACGTGCAGCGGCGGCTTCTTGCCCGTCAGGGCGCGCACGGGTGCGTCCAGCAGCATCGCAAGATCAGAGATCGAGAACTCATCCGACTTCACCGGATCAGGTACGAATGGGTCCCACGCGGCGACCATGTGCGGGTCCACGTGCTCGTCACGCTTGCCCGGGCCGTACAGGTAGTAGAGCAGTCCGGCGGTGTCGTCGCCCGGCGCTGCCTCCTTCGGGATCACGAGCGCGGCCGCCGCTCTCGCATCACCTGCAACGTGGCTTCGTCCAGGCGCTTCACTGCCTTCTCGACCAACGCCAGAACGCCTTGGACCTGGGCGGCCGTCACGTCGATATCGGACGCGTCCCAGTGAGCTACAGCCGTTCCGTCGACGGAGTTCAGAATGCGTTGCATCTGGTTGAGGTTGTTACCGATCCTCGCCGCCTGCGCACGTGAGTTCACCTGCTCCCGCAGCACCTCCTTGGCATCGGCGGAGACGGGGACCAGAACTCCGGTGGCCACCGCTAGGGCAGTGTCCGCGACCCAGGAAGCAAGGGCGGTGTTGTCGCGAGCGGCGGCCTCGACGAGTACCGCCAGCTCGTCATCGTTGTAGGAGACCAGGAACCGGTTGGACCGGGGGCCGCCGCTTTCGCGAGCCCGCCGGCGGGGACGCTCCTTCTGCGGCTTCTTCGCTCTCGGCGGCTTCGCCACGACGCCCTCCCGTTCCTCCCCCAATGGTCCGTCCTCGGACCCCTCTTGCTGGCCGCCCACCCTAGTGGATCAAGGCCAGCAAACCGGCTTACTGATATCAGTAAGCCACAACTCGCTGCCTGTGGTTACTGCTCCTCATAAGGCGCGGCCTATGCATGACACGCGGTCAATACCGCTACAGCCTGCGGCATTCCACCCGGACATCGGGCGGCCTCCCGCATGACGAACGCTACGATCACCGCATGCCAAGCGCTGATGAGATCTTGCAGAAGATGAAGGAAGTCCAGGAACGCCGGATGGCCGCTGCGGGCCCCCTGGTTGAGGTCCTGGCCAAGCGGAGCAGCCTGCTGGAGCAGCTCGCCGAACTCGACGAGCCGTACGGCCAGGCGTATGTCGACGCCGAAGCTGCGGGCTGGACGACGGAGGAACTGACGAAGCTCGGCGCGGACGAGCCCGCGAAGCGACCGCGGACCCGTCCGAAGCGGTCGCGGTCGTCGGCGAAGAAGGTCGACGGCCAGTCGTCCACGGCGGCCTCTGAGGGCTCCTCGCCGGCGGGGACGATCCCGGCTCAGGACGGGGCGGCCGCGGCCTCGACGACGGCGGGCAGCACCGCCTCGGCCTGACCGTTCCGCTCCTCCGGACACATGCGAAGGGCCCCGCATCGCGGGGCCCTTCGTCGTTGGTGTTTCGTGCGGCCGTCGGTCAGACGGCGGGCTTCCAGTCGGCGGCCGGGGCCGACGGCCGCGGGGCGAAGAGGGTGCGCAGGAGAGTCTGCTTCCCGAACAACGTGAGCTGTTCCTCGACCTCGGGCCGCTTGTTCGTCTCTGGCTGCTTGCGCAGTCGGTACAACGTCGCCTGGTAGCCGGAGACCGGCTTGTACCAGTCCTCGCCCTGGACCGCGGCGGAGATGGCGGCGCCCATGAACGGCGAGACGGCGTCGGCGATCATCTGGGCGATGTTGCGGGTCCCTTTCGCTCCCGTCCGGGCGGGGATGTAGGTCCACGGGTAGTCCTGGCGGAAGCCGACCAGGACTCCGAGATCCGGCAGGGACACCGTGGTGGTTCCCTCGCCCTGGGGGACGTCGGCCGGGCGGAACTTGATCCCGTACCAGGGGGCGGTGACGCACATGCCGACCCGGTTGAGGGGGAAGCTGCCGCCGCCGTTCGGCCTGCCGGTCTTGGGGTTGACCTTGCGCTTGCCGCGGGTGTCGGCCCACCAGGTGGCCGGGAGGTTCAGGGCGTCCGCGACGGTCACGACCGGGAGGGCGGGGCGGCCCTGGTAGGGCTCGATCCGGCGGTCCAGCTCGGGCATCCAGTCGGGCAGCTTGCCGGTCTTCTTGAGCACGTGGGCGAACATCTCGCGGGCCGCCGCCTGGCCGTCGACGTGGTCGGCGTAGCGGGGCTGCTCGTAGCGGGTGGCGACCATCCATGCCCGCTCGCGGTGGGTGGCCGCGCCGAAGTCGGCGGCGTCCGCGATCTGCCACGAGCACCATGCCCAGCCGAAGCCCTCCACGCTGGTGATCTCGGACTGGATCGCCTCCGCCAGGGCGGGGGTCTGCCGGAGCAGGTTCGCCGACTGCTCCATCGTGATGGAGACCAGCGGGGCGCCGATCTGCACGAGGCACATGGGCCAGATCAGCATCTCGGCCATGAGCGCGGTGCGCTCGTCGGAGACCGACGAGGCGGCCCACTCGCGGAACGCGGCGGGGGTCATGCAGGGGGGCAGGTGACCGCCGCCGCACTGGTCGCCCCAGCCGTGCGCGTCGGGGTGGTCCTCCATGCCGTCGATGACGTCGCCGTAGTAGTGGTGGGGGCCGCCGTAGAGGCTGCACAGGTCGTCGACCTCCAGGAAGCCGAACGCCTCGGACGCCTGCCACATGATGCTCTGGAGTTCGGAGATCTCCTGCCGGTTCCAGCCGGAGCGCTTGCCCCCGTCGGAGAGGGTCTGGCAGGGCGGCGAACCGTGGAAGCGGCGGGTGCAGCGGAGGGCGGGGTGGCGGGGGTCCAGCGTCCTGATGTCCGCCTCCACCACCCAGTGACCGGCCGCCCGGGCCGTCGCCGCGGCGTCCCGGTTCTGCTCGATGAGGACCCAGTCGCCGCCGTCGTCGACCAGCGCGCGCCCGGCCGACATGCCGCCCGGTCCGCCGAACGCCTCGACGCCGCGCTCCGGTTCGCCCTCCTGCCAGGTGCGCGCCCAGTGCGGCGGGTAGGGGAACGCGAAGTCGGTGCACTCCTGGCAGTCGGCGCAGTCCGCGCCGGTCTCGCAGACGGCGCAGTCGTCCTCGCACGTCCACCCGTCCCAGTCGCTCACCGCCGGCTGGAAGCCGTTCGCGTACGGGCGCCCGTCCTCGTCCGTCGCCGCGGCGTCGCGCACCTCGTTCATGTGCTCTGTCCTTGTTCGTTGAGGGTTCTCGGTGGTGCCGGTCCGGGATTCCCGCCCCGTTCCGACACTGCTAATTCAATCAACTTTTAGGGGTCACGTCAAGGCGTTCGCGCAGGTCACATGCCGTTTTCGCTCCGGCGTCGGAACGCCGCACGACGGCCCCGGTCGGGGGGCTCCCTCGTCGGTCGGGCAGGCGTCAGCCGCCGCGGGCCGTGTCGGGGTGCCGGGCTCGCCGTAGGCGACCGCCGCAGGCGGCTTGGCCTGGCGGCCCGGCGCGGGCTGTGGCCCCCTCGGGGTGCCCGTCCGGCGAGGGAGTCCCCCGGCCGCCCCCACCCCCGCACCACCCACTCACCGCAAGGTCGGCATCCGTCCCCCCGCCCCCTTGGAGAGAGGGCCGGGGGGTGTGGGGGGCAGCGCCCCCCGCGTCACCACAAGGCGGCCTGCACCGCGTCCGCCTCGGGTGCCCGCGCGGGCGCCGCGGCCTGTACGGAAGCGGGCTCGGGCGCAGTCGGCGAACCGGCCGGAGCGGGCTTCTTCTTCGCCGTCGGACGGGCCGGTGCGGGGCCGTCCTTGGGGCACTCGCACCGGCACCACCACACGCACGGCTCGCCGTCCGGCCGGGGGATGAACTCGGCGACGGTGCGCCCCTGGTGGTTGGTCACCCAGTCCCGGTTGCGGTCGACGTCCGGGCCGCCCTTCTGCCGGTGGACGCAGATGTCGTGCCGTCCGGAGAGGCAGTTCCAGCAGGTGCCTCGCTCGCACATGCTCCACCGGTGGAAGCCGAACGGATACCTGTCCTCCGTCGGCTGGAAGTGGGCGGGCCACGCGTGCTCGCGCACCCACGCACCGGCGTCCTCCGGCATCGGCGACGCGTTGGGGACGGGGTCGGTGATGCCCATGATCAGGGCTCCCTGGAGGTTGAGCAGCGGCATGTCCTGCACCCGCTCGCGCTCCTCCGGGGTGAGGATGCGCTGAGGGCGCCGGACGACCGTGCGGACGTCGTGCGGGGGCCGCTGCTTGCGGGCGGCGCGCGGGGCGAACAGGCGCCGCAACAGGGGCTGGTCGGCACGTACCGGCGCCGTCACCGGCTCCGGCTCCGCTGCCGGAACGGCGGCCGCGGGAACGGGTGCGGTCTCCGTCGGGGCCGGGTCGTCCGCGCGCCGCTCCTCGCCCTTGAAGTAGCGCCCCTCGGACATCAGCGGGTAGCCGTTGCTGCGCTTCGGGAGCGCGGCAAGCCGGGCGTCCTTCGGCGCGGGGTCCGCGATGCCCTGGCGGTGCGCGCGCAACACCAGACGGGCCACCCGCCGTCCGGTCGGCGACTTCACGAGACGGCGGCGGCCGTTGCCGTCCAGGTGCACGTCCAGCAGTCCGGCTGCCCACATCCCGGTCACCCGACCACGGGCCACCCTCTTGTTGACGTCCCAGCGGTCCGGGACGCAGTCCAGGGCCCAGAACCCGTCGTCGTACTCCGCCAGTTCGGCGTGCTCGGCCCAGTGCAGCACGGTGCGCTGCGCGGCCGACAGCGGCCAGCGCTCCACCTCGGCGATCTCCTCCGTGGTGAGCCAGTCGTTGGCCGGGCGGTGGAGGTCGTCGTAGTGCTCGCGGGCCACCTGCGCGGCCTCGTACTTGTCGGCCCACTCGCCGGGCAACTCGGTGCGGACGCCGCCCTGGCACCGGCCGCACTGGATGGCCCACCACTCGCGGTACTGGGTCGACATCAGCGGCATGAAGTACATCCCCGGCGGCAGGGACGGCCCGGCCGTGACCGGCGTCGCGGCGGGCTCGGCGGCCGCCGCCGGCGCGTCCTCGACGCGGGGTTCGACGCCGGGGCGGAGTCCGCTGCCGGGGCAGTCATCGGCCGCGGCGCGGGTGGGCTTGTGGGGGGCGAGGACGCCGGACACGGTGGCCTTGCGCAGTCCGCAGCAGGGGCACCGTGCGGTGCTCTCCGCGGCGGGAGCGGGGGTCTCGACGCCGGGGCAGTAGCCGCCCTCGTCCTCCCACTGCTCGGTGGCCTCGCGCGCGGCGCGGGCCTCCTGCTCGACGAGTGTCACCGGCCGCTGGTACCGGCGCACCGTGCTGCCGTCCAGGGCCGGGAGACGGCGGGCGGCGGCCTTCTTGTCGTCCATGCGCTTGTGCCGCTTCGTAACGCGGGCGTAGCGGGCCTCGTATGCCGCCTTGTCGCTCTCGTACAGGCCCGCCGGGTGCAGCCGCGCGAGTTCCAGGGCGACCTGGCCGCTCGGGGCGGGCACGAGCACGCTGACGCCGTCGGCCGCGTCGACGACGGTGAGGTACCCGGCGGCGCGCAGGTCCTGCGTCCGCTCCCGGCTGACCTTGCGGCCGCCGCTCCACACGCCGTGCACGGCGGCCTGTCGAACCTGCCCGTCGCGCTGGTACAGGCGGCCGGTCTCCGCGGCCTCCAGCACCCGCACGTGCCCAGCGGTCCAGCCGAGTGCGGGAACGATGCTCTCGGCGAGGTAGGCGTTCATCCGGGCCAGGTGGCGGTTGTCGGCGTCCATGCCGGTCTCGGCCCGCTCCTCGGCCTCCTGCTCGGCCTCGGCGCGGCGGTGCTCGCTCTCCCGCTCGGCGTGCTCCTGGGGCGTGAGCTTGCGCTCCAGCTCGGTGCGCAGCGCGGCGGCCGTCGCCTCGACCCCGGCCGCCTCCTGGGCACGCACGGCGTGGTCGACGGCGCCGGTGGCGCAGTAGCGCAGCGCGCTGTCCGGCATGCTCGGGTCGGCCGCCCACTGCTCCGCCCGGGCGGCGTGCCCTTCGGCCTCGACGGCCTCCCGGTGCACCGCGTGCATGACCTCCTCGCGGTGGGCCTCGGTGCGGGAGCTGCTGCGGCACGCGGCGTTCAGCGCCGCATCGTCGGCGGCGGCGGCGAGTGCGGCGGCCGCGCGGGCCACCCGGAGGCAGGTCTCGGGGGTGGGCTCCCCCGCCTCGATCTCGGTCATGGGCCGTCCTGTCGTTGGGGTTCTCGGTGGTGCCGGTCCGGGATTCCCGCCCCTTTCCGACACTGCTAATTCAATCAAGTTATGGGCTGTGGGTCAAGGCGAAAGAGCAGCTCAGGGCTGCTTTTCTGACCTTTTCCCGAGCGTTCCGGCGGCCCGCGTCCGCCCGGTCGGGGACGATGCCGACCGTGCGCGTCGCGGCCGCCGGTCAGCCCTGCCTGCGGGCCTCGGTGACGGCGCGCTTCCAGGTGCTCAGGCCTCCGCCGTGCTGCTCGGCGAGGGCGGCCGCGGTCTCCCCCGCCTTCCGGCCGGGCGCGGCGGCCAGGGCCTCGACCGCCAGGGCGACCTTGGGGTCCGGGCCCTTCGCCGGCGTCCGGCCGGCCGCTCCGGCCCGGGGCCCGGCGTCGGCGTAGGCCCAGAGCTGGCGCCGGGTGCGGTACTCGCGCATGCGACCGCTCTCCAGCTCCTCCTCGCGCACGGGTGCGGGCCACCCGGGGGGCGGGTTGTCGCGGTAGTGGCTGATCGCGCTGACGCTGATCCCGAGGACCTTGGCCTGGTCCGCCGGGGGCAGTTCCTCGTCGGGGCTGCCGCTGTAGTCGACGCCGTTGCCCTGGCGCCGGTACTCGGTGTGCCACCGCTCCCAGACCTCCAGGTCCCAGTACAGGGCGCGGTCGATCCGGCGGGCGGGCGGATGCCCGTTGTCCTCGCGCTCCGCCCACAGTGCGCGGAGGGTGGCGTCGCCCTTGTACCCGGCGCGGGCGGACAGCTCGGCCCGGGTGGCGTACTGCCGTCCGTCGATGGTCTTCATGGGTGCTGCTCCTCGGTGTGTGTGAACGCGTCTACCATGTTGGCGTGCTCGGTTGATGGCCTGTTGAGGGCCTTCGGTGGCCGGGCGTTGCGGCCGACGGGATTCCCACGCTTTTGCGCCCCGTCGGCCGCCTGCATGTTCTGGACCGCCCGGCCGACGGGGAGCGGAGACTGCGCCCCGCTCCCCCGCCGGCCGCGGGCTGGTACCGATCAGCACGGAGCGCGGGCGCTCCGCGCTGGCGGCGTCACCACAACCGCCCGGCGGTCTCGTGCCACTCGGGCTCCTCGCCGTCCTCGAACGGTTCGATCACGCCCTTCGTGCCGACGTCGCCGTCCTGGTAGTGCAGCTCTCCGTCGAACTCGTGGGCCTCGCCCATCCATGCGGACAGGGCCACAAGGCGACGGTTGATCGAGTAGGAGTAGGTCTCGGGGTCGCCCACCCGCAGGTACTTGATGGCCTTCGGGCGGCCCTGGTCGTCGGTGCCGCTGTCCGCGTCGGGCACGAGCACCCATCCCTCGCGCTCGACCAGCGCCGTCAGCTCGCTCTCCGGGATGCCGTGAGGGGCGACGTGGAAGTCTCCGCCCTCGGTCAGCTCCCACAACTGCGCGAGCGGGACGGGCGGGCACAGCTCGACGGTTCCCTTGACGCTGAAGTCGACTGCCACGGGATTCCTCCTGATGGGGGGGCGCCGGGCCCGGCGCTCGTCCGGGCCCGGCTGCCTGTCGGGTGGGGGCTACTGCTGGTAGGCGGTGATCAGTTCGCGGACCTTCGCGTCACCGACGCAACCGGCGGGCGCACCGAACTCCGCGGACGCCGGGTGCCGGTGGGTGCTGGGCAGTTCGCCGTTGCGGCCGCGCTGGTGGGACCAGTAGCGCGGACCCTGCCAGCCGCACAGTTCGCACTCCTGCCACCACGGGTTGTCGCTGCCGGGGAAGCCGGTGTACGGCTTCCAGCGGTGCAGCGCCACGGCGGCCATGACCTCCCGCGCGGTGTCGGTGTTGCGGGGGCTCTGCGGCATCCGCGGGTGCAGCAGCGGGACCGGCCCGTCCAGCACCGGCACGGCGGCCGTGACGTCGGCCAGGGTCATGGTCGTGATGCGACCGGCCGCGTACTCGGCGGCCACCTGCCCGGCCGCCGCCAGGGCGGCCGCCTTCGGCACGCCGCGGCGGCCCTTCTCGGGACGACCGAGGTTGTGCTCGCCCTCGCTGGTGAGGGTGAGCCAGTCACGGTGCCAGCGGAAGACGGCACCGATCACGGTGTCCGTGCCGATCAGGACGGGGTAGCGCTGCTCCCAGTCGGGTTCGCCGAGCCGGTAGGCCAGGGTGGTGGTGGTCATGTCGTGCCCTTCGTTGAGGTTGATCGGTGTCGAGCGGCCGGGCCGGTGGCGCGGGCGGGGATTCCCGCCCCCGCCCGCGTCACCGGCGGCCGCGGGTCAGTGGCAGGTGGGGCGGCCGTAGACCATGCACCCGTGCCGCAGGTGGGTCATGAACTCCAGGTGCTCCGCGCACATGCGGGGCGTCCACGGGCACAGCGGGGAGATCGGGAAGTAGGTGCACGCCTCGGGGTGCTCCTGGGCGGCCTCGGCGGCGTCCGAGCTGTCGTACAGCACCCCGTCGCTGCCGCCGTCGGCGATCCGGATCGCGAGCCACCCGCGCTCGCCGCGCTCCAGGTGCCGGTCGATCTCGTCGCCCATGCGGACGGCGGCGTTGAACGCGGCGAACTCGCGACGGGCGACGTGGGCGGCGTGGCCGTGGCTGACGGCGGTGAAGGCCAGCAGTCGCACCGCGCCCTCCGCGTCCAGGCAGGCGCCCTCCAGCTCGTCCCACTGGAGCTGCCGCTCGACCGGGTGGACGGCCCGGCGCTCGACGTAGAGCACCCGCCGCTCGGGGCTCTGGCCCGCGCGGACGTCGTCGACGGCGGGGCCGTCGTCGGCGATGACGAGGTACTCGGCGGGGCTCTTGTCGAGCTGCACGCGGGAGGCGGCGGGGGCCTGGCTGTTGATGGTCATGAACGTCTTCCGGTCGTTGAGGTTCTTCGGTGGTGGGCTCCGGCGGGGGAGCGGGATTCCCGCCCCGCTCCCCCGCCGGTCGTCGTCACTCCGGCTGGGCGGCGTGCTCGATCTCGTGCGCCTGGTAGCGGCCGATGTACCGGCCGCCCCAAGTGACGCAGCAGTACCAGTTCTTCGGCGCGTGCTCGTAGGTGAGCCAGCCCTGGACCACGCCGTCCGGCGGAAGCTCCCAGGGGCCGTCTCCGGCCCGCTTCACCTGGTCGCCCTTGGTGAACCCTTCACGGCTGTCCATGCGTTGGGTCATCGCGAGGCACCTTTCGTTGAGGTTGTTCGGTGTGGGCCCGGGGGCCCTGGTGTCGGCCGGGGATTCCCGCCCCCTTTCGACACTGCTAATTCAATCAAGTTTTGGGCCCAAGGTCAAGTTGAAAGCGCAGATCAGACGGCCTTTTTCGGGGTCACGTCCGGCGTCCGCACGCCGCACGACGGGCCGGTCGGGGGATTCCCTCCGCGGCGGGGCAGGCTCCGCCGACCACGGGCCGTGTCGGGGGGCAAGCCCGGATCTGCCTAGATG
>NZ_JBHXME010000020.1:17238-85663 GCF_042721125.1 Streptomyces sp. NPDC058469 | reverse complement strand
GACGTACGCGCCGCCCTCCCCAGGACCCCGCCCCCGCCCCCGCCCGCACCAAGGCCAGAAATCGACGAATGCCCGAGAACACCCGGCCCACGCGACCGCTCCGGCATCAGACGCATCAGGAATCACGCCAATGTCGGCCTCCGCCACCTCACATCCGGCAGGCTCGCCACCGCCCCCGCGAACCCCGCACGCCCACACCACGCAGTGCACGTAGGCGACTCGAGTGATCACTTCACACGCTCGCCGCACCGCTGCCACACAAGAAACACATTCAGCCGATCCGCGATCCGGGCCCTCCCCGCGGGGCAGACGGCTCGCGCGCGACGCCCCTAGCCTCCCGGCCCATGCGATCACCACGTATGAGACGCCTGGGTCTCGCCACCGTCCTCGGATTCCTCCTCGCCGTCTTCGGCCTGGCCCCGAGTGCGAGCGCGGCGGACGCCGACCTGACCTTTGCCACCGACACCGCCACCACGACGCCCGGCGGCGCGGTGAAACTCTCGATGACTCTGACCAACAACAAGACCTACGACATCCTGTTCGTCTACCAGACGATCGAGCCCACCTGGCTGACCACCCAGCGGCCCGACCTCAAGTACAGCTTCACCGACTGCGCGCTGACCACGGACACCGGCAGCACGCCGTGCGCCGGCGTCGGGCCCACCGACCTCGGCCCGGACTACGGCGCCACCATCCCGCCCGGGCAGAGCCGCACCGTGACGCTCACCCTCCAGGTCGCCGCCGACTCGGGCTGCAACGGCGACATCGGTTTCTACTCGTACTACTACTCCGAGTTCAGCGACACGACGAACACCAGCGCCGGCCCGGTCTACACACCGGAGACACGCGTCCTCTGCGCCTGACACCCCACCATCCCGTCGCCGTCGTTCTTGAGTCCGCCACTTCGCCCCGCCGGTTGCTCGACCGGCGGGGCGAGGTGCTCTGTTTGCGAAGTCGAACGGCTCGAACCGTACAAATAAGACGAACATCAGGCGGGTTACGATCGATTCGTAAGTAGGCGCTCATGAGTGCGTTGCCCTCCTGACGGGAGAACCAGATGGCCACCAAGACGAAGCAGGCGCGCCAGGTCGAGCCCGGCACGTATGAGGCGTACATGCATGACTGCCCCGCGGTGGCCCTGCTCTCGACGATCAGCAACCGATGGGTCAGCCTGACGATGTGCACCCTCGGGTCCTACGGCGACCCGATGCGATACAGCCACATCAGCCGCGAGATCCCGGGCGTCAGCCAGAAGATGCTCACCCAGACGCTGCGCATGCTCGAACGCGACGGCATGGTGAAACGGACCGTCACGCCGGCCGTGCCGGTACGCGTCGACTACGAGTTGACCCCGCTCGGGCAAGGCCTCTACGGCCTGCTGTCCCAGGTGCGCGACTGGGCCGCCGAGAAAACCGACGAGGTGGACGAGGCCCGAGAACGCTACGACTCCCGGCAGACCGACCAGTAACGACAGGCGACAGACAACAGCCCTTCCCACCAGCGGGCTGTAACGCACTTTAAAGTGCCTACTTACTAATCGATCGTAACCCGCCTAGCGTTTGTGGTGTTCGGATACGCAAACAGAAGGGCGGACATCATGCGCGCCGCAGTCGTCAAGAAGATCGGTGGACCCGAGGCCGTCGAGGTCCTGGAGGTCCCGCTCCCGGAACCAGGCCCCTTTGAGATCCGCGTCAAGGTCGCGGCCGCCGCGCTCAATCCCGCCGACGCCGCCGTGTGGGCCGGGTACTTCGCGCCGCCGGAAGAGGTCGAATACACGGGTCTCGGTCTGGACGCCGCCGGGACGGTCGACGCGGTCGGCACGGGTGTCCTCCTCAAGGTCGGAACGCCGGTCATCGTGTTCGACGCCCCCGTGCTGCGCCCCACGAAGGCCCAGGCCGAATACGTGGTGACCGACCTCAACTCCATCGCCCCCGCCCCAGAGGGCATGGACCTGACGCTCGCGGCGACGATCCCCCTCAACGCGATGACCGCCTCACTGGCCCTGGACCACCTCCCGCTACGCCCTCGCGACACTCTGCTCGTCACGGGCGCCGCCGGTGCCGTGGGCGGCTACGCCGTCGAGTTGGCACGGACGCGGGGCGTGCGGATCGTCGCGCAGGGGCGGCCCGAGGACGAGGAGTTCCTCCGCGACCGTGGGGCCACCTGGTTCGTGTCCCGCGACGAGCAACTGAGCGACGCGGTACGCCGGTTCGTGCCGGAAGGCGTGGACGGCGTGCTCGACGCGGCGGCGCTGGGCGCACCCGCGCTGGCGGCCGTCCGCGACGGCGGCATCTTCGTGAGCGTGCGCGGCGACGTGCTGCCGGCCCCGGAGCGGAGCGTGGTCGTACGCCTGACCACCGCCGGCCCCGAACCCACCCGCCTCGCATACCTCTCCGCCCTCGCCGAGGTCGGCGTACTGACGCCACGCGTGGCGCAGATCTACCCCCTGTCGCAGGCCGCCGAAGCCCACGCCCAGCTCGCCCGGGGCGGCCAGCGCGGCCGGATCGTCCTGGTGCCGTAAACCCCGGGACCGCCCTACGACAGCGGAAGGAGCCGATCGTGAAGAAGACAACCCCTGTTGTCACCGCGGTGACCAGGATCTCCGCTCCGGTGGATGCCGTGTGGCGCGTGGTCGTGGCGCTGGACCAGTACGCGCAGTGGCACCCGGTTCTGTCGCTCGACGCCAAGCCGGAGGAGGTCACGGTCGGAGCGGAAGTCCCGGGCCGCATCTCGGACGGCGGCACCGCCCAGCAGGACGTCACGATGAGGATCGTCGAGGTCGGGGCTCCCCACCGGCTGATCTGGGAAGGCGGATCCCTCGACGCGCTCCTCGGCAGACATTCGTTCGTCCTCGCCCCACAGCCGGACGGCACCACGGAGTTCACCGACTCCGAGGAGTTCTTCGGCCCCGCCGCCGCCGAACTCGTCCCGGCGCTCGACCAACTCAGGGAGACGTACGCCCAGTACGGCGCCGCGCTGAGGGCACGCGTGGAGGATTTGTCCGGCTGACGGGGTGGTCGTCTGCTTGGCCGTCGTCCTCGTGGATGTCGAGCATCCCGCCCTGGGCACGTGCGGTCGGGGCGGGCTCCGCCTCGTAGACGGTGGCCGGGATGCCGTGGACGTGCAGGACGCGGGCGAGAGTGAGGCCGCCGAGTCCGGCGCCGATGATCGTGACGTGCGTGTGCATGGTGACTCCTTCGGGATCCGGGCCGCCCGGTGAGCTCCGGCCGACCCATCTGGAGCGCCGTTCCATTGTTGGAACGGCGCTCCAGATGGGTCAGATGGCCGCATGGCAACGCGGACGGGCCGGTCACAGCGACGCACGGAGGCGCTCTCCCGCGAGCGCATCGTCGAGGCCGCCGTCGAGCTGCTCGACGCGGTCGGCGAGGACGGGCTGACGTTCCGGACACTGACCGAGCGCCTGGCCACCGGGCCCGGGGCGATCTACTGGCACGTGGCGAACAAGGGTGAGCTGCTCGGCGCCGCCACCGACGCCGTCGTGGCCGCGGCCCTGGCCGTCGAGCCCGCCGGATCTCCGGACACGCCGCAGGACGAGATCCGCGCCGTCGCGCTCGGCCTGTTCGACGCGATCGAGGAACACCCGTGGCTCGCCACGCAGTTCGCGACGCAGATCTCCCACAGCCCCTGGGGGCCGGTGGCGCCGCGGATCTTCGAGAACATCGGCCGGCAGGTCCGCGCGCTGGGTGTACCCGAGGCCGGCTGGTTCACCGCGACCTCGGCGTTGATGCACTACATCCTCGGCGCGGCCGGCCAGAACGCCGCGAACACCGCGAGCGCCGGCGCTCTCGGGCCCGACACGGACCGCGCCCAGTTCCTCGACGCCGTATCGACGGCCTGGGAAGAACTCGACCCCGACGACTACCCGTTCACCCGGGCCGTCGCGGACCAGGTGCGCGGGCACGACGACCGCGAGCAGTTCCTCGCCGGGGTCGACCTCGTTCTCGCGGGCGTCACCGCTCTCCACCCGACCGACGGTTAGGGCTGCCGGAGGCACCACTGGCTCACGGGGACGCGCGGCGGTGAGCCAGCCGGGTGCCGCCGAGCTCGGCCTCCCCGGCACCCGGGCTGACATGCCCCGGAGGCCCTGCGTCGCGCGGGTCGAGCGTGACCATGCCGATCGTCGCTCCGTCGAGATCGATGGCGAACAGGCCAGGGCGCCCATGGGCACCTCAGCACCGCACACTCGAACTCGTCACACGGTTGAGGGCCACCCTTCTTGAAGGACGCGGTCTCATCCCCGGCGGCCAACACGCCGCCCTCGGCGCCAAGTTGCTCCCGCACGAAACCGCGGCGACCGCACCCAGTCCCGGCACCGCCCGCCGCCCCACCCCACCGGAGAGCAGCCGCTCCTCACCCCACCCCGCCGAACTGTCGCCCTGAAAAAAGTCCACGTTCATCAGGTTGTTCCCGGCCCGCACCGGCACCCCTGCCTATCGTGCGCCGGAACAGAGCGTTCCGTCCCCGAACCAGAATGCCCGGAGGAACCACCATGCCCAGGCGGACCCTTGGCAGTTCCGACCGCCCCGCCCTCCTCGCCACCCCCGCTCAGTCCACTCGGCCCACCCGGTTGACCCCGGTTGACCCGGTCCGCGCGGAGCGCCGCCGCGCTGCTGTGTGCCGCCACCCTCACCATGACCGCCTCCGCCTGCTCCTCGGCCTCCTCCTCGTCCGCGTCCGTCGGCGCGGCCATCTCGCGGAAGGGTTCCAACTGCGGTGACCAGCACCACTGTTCACACGGCCACCGCCGGACTCGTACTGTCCGGCCTCACCAAGACGCCGGGCGGCAGGACGGTCGTCTCCGGAGTGGACCTGCGCGTCGAACCGGCCGAGATGGTCTGCCCGTTGGGCCCGTTGGGCCCGTCGGGCTGCGGCACGGACTACGCCGGCGTGCCGCCCGAGCGCCGCCCCACCGCGATGGTGTTCCAGAGCTACGCCCTGCGGCCGCACATGACGGTGCGTCAGAACATCGGCCTCGGCCTGAAGATACACAAGGTGCCGCGCGCCGAAGCCGACCGCCGGATCACCGAGGCGCTGGAACTGGTCGGCCTCGCCCACCACGCCGACAGCCGCCCGGCCCGCATCTCCGGCGGCGAGCAGCAACGCACCGCGCTGGCACGGGCGTTAGCCCTGCGCCCTCAACTCCTCCTCCTGGACGAGCCGTTATCCAACCTGGACGCCAAGCTCCGCGAACGGGTCCGCGAGGAGATCAGGGACATCCAGCAACACCTCGGCATCACCACCCTGTTCGTCACCCACGACCAGGACGAGGCGGTCAGCATCGCCAATCGCGTCGCGGTCATGAACGCCGGCCGCATCGAGCAGTACAAGTCCCCGGACGAGCTGTACCGCACGCCGGCCACGCTGTTCACCGCGGAGTTCGTCGGCAGCCTCAACCGTGTGGACGACGCGCTCGCCGCACCGGGCGCGGTACGGCTCGGCCATGTCCCCCTGCCGCGCACGGAGTTGACCGGCCCGGCCGGATCCGGGCTGACGGTCAGAGTCCGCCCGGAGGAGGTACGCCTGGACGGCACCTCCGAAGGGGCCTCCGCCCGGGTCGAGAAGGTGCTCCCGCGCGGCCACTTCACCGAGGTGGTCGTGGAGTTGGAGGGCGGCCCGCGTCCGCGGTCGTACGTCTCCGGCGCCACGGCACCCGCGCGCGGCGAGGTCGTACGGGTGACGGTCGGTCAGGCCTTGTCGTACGCGGTCGCCCCTGTCGTAGAAGCAACGTCTGAAACAGACGCGGAGGCGGCATGAGCGCGCGGCGGGCGTTGGCCGTGGCGCACCGGGGTGACCCGTGGGCCTCGGTGGAGAACACCCTGGAGGCCGTACGGCTAGCGGCGGGTGCGGGGGCTTCCGCGATCGAGGTGGATCTGCGGTGCACGGCGGACGGTGTCGTGGTCCTGCATCATGACGACGACCTGCGGCGTCTGTGGGGGCGCCCGGAGTCGGTCGCGGCCCTGACGCTGGCCGAGTTGCGGGAGTTCGTGCCGGCGGTCCCGACCCTGCGGGAGGCACTGGAAGTCGCCGACGGGGTGCCGCTGCTTCTGGACACCAGGGACCCGGCGGTCGCGACGGCGGCGCACGCGGAGCTCGGTCGGCTGGGGGCGGTGACCATGTTCTGCGGCGCGGCGGAGGCGATGGCGGCGGTGCGGGCGCGCGACGAGCGGATCACGCTCTTCCTCAGTTGGTACGGCGAACTGCCGCCGTCCGAGGGCGTGTTGGGGGCCGTACGCCCGCAGTACTTCAATCCCGAACACCGGTTCCTGGACGCGGAGTCGGTGGCTTACTGGCATGCCCGGGACGTGCTGGTGAGCTGCTGGACGGTGGACGACGCGGACCGGCGTGCCGAACTGCTCGCCTGGGGTGTGGACGCGATCATTGGCAACGACCTGAACGGGGTGGTGAAGAGCTGTGCCGAACGGACATGACCTGGACGGTGCTCTGCGGGTGGCCGTGGAGTTGGCCGAGTGGGCGGCGGAGGCGATTCGTGGCGGGAACCGGGGAGGCGCGGGTCCGGTCCGGCAGAAGGCGAGCCCGGCCGACATCGTGACGGACACGGACGAGGCGGTGGAGCGGCACGTACGTGCGGTGCTGCGGCGGGAGTTCCCCGACTGGGGCATCGACGGCGAGGAGTACGGCGTCGAGGAGGGTACGTCGGACGCGCCGCACTGGGTGATCGACCCCGTGGACGGAACGACCAACTACGCCCACGGACTTGGCTGGTGCTCCTTCTCCCTGGGCCTGGCGGAGCCGGACGGCAGTCCGCTGCTGGGCCTGGTGGCGGACCCGTGGCGGGGCGAGGTCTTCACGGCGGTACGGGGCAAGGGCGCGCACCTGAACGGAAACCCGATCCACGCGGCGGACCACACCACACTCACGGGCCATGTGTTCCTGACGGAGTGGGCGGCGCACGCGCACTGGCCCGGTCTGGACGCGCTGCTCGCGAAACTGGCCGACCGGCACTGCACGGCCCGCGTCATGGGCTCGACCGCACTGTCGTTGGTCCAGGTCGCGGCGGGCCGGGCGACGGCCGCCGCGATCGGCGAGTTCCACCCGGTGGACGGTCTGCCCGCCCTCCTCATCGCGACCGAGGCGGGCGCGGTCGCCATGCCGCAACTCCCTTCGTACGGGGTGCCGTTGCTGCTCGTGGCGCCGGACGCGGCGGCGGAGGCCGGGGAGTTGTGGCGGTCGACGGTCGGGGCACAGCGACTCTGACGGCGGCCACCGAGTCGGCGACCGTCGGTGTCCCTACGACAGGGGCATCACCTTGCGGTAGGTGACCACCGCGGCCGTCGCGACCGTCACGTGCATCAGGAGCAGCGCACCGACACCGGTCGCGCCGCCGTCGCCGTAGAGCAGGAAGTCGGGGACGAAGGACACCAGGACGAGGGTCGGTACCAGCCACCGCACCAGCGCCCGGGGGTCCTTCGACACTTTGCGGACGATGGTCCAGCCGATGGCACCGGCGACCATCCCGACCGTCGTGAGGAAGATGTACGACGGTGCCTTCAGGGGCTGGAAGTCGTCGGGCGCGCCGGCCGCCAGGGCGAGTTGAGCGAGCACGGTGTCCGCCGCGCAGGCCACCACGATCGCGGCGAGCACACCTCCCGCCACGACGAGCGGACCACGGCGGACGGCGACTGCATCAGAGACAAGTGACATGACAACTCCAAAGAGGAGGATTTCGGGAAGAACCCAAAGAGCCCCGAGACCGATCGGATCGTTTGAACTCTCAAACGAGAGTCTGACCGACTCTGTTTGAAACTTCAAGCGCGCCTGAGGGGTGCCCGGCACGGCACTCCCTGGGATCGGGTGCACGATCTTGACCCGTGGGAGTTCGGATGAGCGAGGATGCGCGGCCGGAGCCTGGGCTCTCGCCGGAGAGACTGGCCTTCTTCACGGACGCGATCTTCGCGATCGCGAGATGACGCTGCTGGCCGTGGAACTGGAGCGACCGGGCAGGGAGGAGCGGGAGTCGGCCGGTGCGCTCGGCCGTTTCCTGGTGGACCAGCGGAGTTCCTATCCGGCGTTCGCGTTGGCGTTCATTCTCCTGCTGGTCGGTATGGCGGCGGCACCACCAGCTGATGGACCAGATCCGCGTGCTGCCGCCGCCCTTCGCGTTCTGGCACGCGCCTTTCCTGCTGCTGGTCGCGTTCCTGCCGTTCCCGACGGCCGTCATCGGATCCGCGCTCACCAATCCGATGGCGCAAACCCTCTTCGCCGGCACCATGGCGGGCATCGTCTTCTGCGAGGTCGCCCTCAAGGAGGTCTCGGCGGACGGCGGTCCCGTCATCGGCGATGTCGTACAGGCCCGTAGACACGCCGACGCCTCGTGGGCGGTGGGCTTCTGGTTCGTCCTGAGCCTCGGTCTCGCCTGGGTCTTCCCCTACGCCTACGTCCTGTGGTTCCTCGCACCGCTGGCCGCCGGCTACGGCGGACCACTCGTCACCCGCCCGCGCGCCCGGCGCACCGACCCGCACGACGAGGAAACGCCGCCGCCCGGGTCGTAGACAGAGAGTCCCGCCCGCCACGCCACGTGAGGCGTCAGTCGCTCAGGCAGGCTTCGATCATCAGGGCGAGCCGGCCTTCCATCACCGTCGGCGCTCGATTCGCGGGTCGAGGCCGGGATCCGTCATCGAGGTGCTGCGGGAGTTGAAGTACCGCGGCACGCCGGCCGCCGTCGCGACGGCCATGTCGTACAGCCCCTCGGTCGTCTCCCAGCAGTTGACCCTCGTGGAGTCCGAGGTCGGCGCACCGCTGCTGGAGCGGGAGGGGCGTGGGGTCCGGCTGACACCGCAGGCCGAGATCCTCGTCGCCCGTACGGAGAAGGCCCTACGGGAACTGGAGCGCGCCGAGACGGAGATCGCCGCCTCACTGCGGGAGGTGTCCGGGACTCTCAGGGTCGCGGCCTTCCAGACCGCCATGCTCGCTCTGATCCCCGCCGCACTGACCTGGCTGCGGGAGCACCGTCCCCGGTTGCGGGTGGAGGCCACCCGGGCCGAGCCCGACACCTCACTGCCCGGCCTGCTCACCCGGGACTTCGACCTCGTGATCGACGAGACGTTCCCCTGTCACCCACGACCGGCCCGCGCCTCGGACAGCTGACCGTGGTCTGCGAGACCCCCGCCTCCTTGGCGACGTCGGTCGCCGTCACGCGGCCGGTCCTGCGCGCCATGGGAGTCTCCTGTGGGAGATCTTGGACAAGCCCGATTCCGGGGCGTTCGACTGAGCGGCGGACTCTACTGAATCGCAACAGTGAGCATGCGGGATGTCCGATACTCCGGATACACCTGACCGTGAAAATCCGGTGCGCGCCGCGCTCGGCCCCGCCTGATCGAGCGACGCCGTCGCGCACCGATCGTCGTCGGCCTCACTTGCTGTTGTCGATGCTCCAGGCCCAGAGCTTCCCCTTGGCGATGCGCATGAGAAGGGTGCTGAAGTCGGCCTTGACGGCTTCCGGGGTCTTCTCCGGCGGGAACAGGGGTTTGATGGGCTGGCGCTCCAGGGGCAGGTCCTGGGAGAGGCGGGCCTTGTAGGCGTTGTACACCGCCGCGATGTCCTTACGGATCGTCTCGCCCTCGCCGTTGCCCGGCATCGGCATCCCGCGCGTACGGTCGTCGTTCGTCGCAGCGATCGACGCCACGTCCATGAGGAAGCAGTCGATCAGGTCGGTGACGTCCTGTTTCCGGGCGCCGTCCGCCTTGTTGTGCACGTCCCGCAGCAGCAGGTCCGCCATTTCCAGGGTGACGTCACGGTAGACGATGTATCGCGGGCTTCCGGGGATGACGCCGAGCACGTGATCGGCCTGCTTGGCGGTGTCGGAGTTCATCGACGCGAATCCCTCGGGAACGTCCTTCCCCTCAAGTCCCGGCACCGGGTAGGGCATGCCCCGGAAGCTCTCCTCTTCCTGCTTCATGTTGGGGGCTTTCTGCGCCATCGGATGCATTCCGAACTCATGGCACAGCATGCCCACGATGTAGCCGATGTCGTAGTTCTCTAGGTAGTAGGAGGCCAGCGTGACGAAGACGCCCTCGGTCCCCTTGTCGACCACGTTCGCCGGTGTCTCCGTCGTCCGCTTCTCCAGCGTGATCTGGCAGGTCCGGTCGGCGAGGAAGGTCTTGACTTTCGTGTTGGCGGACAGGAGGGCCAGGATCCGCGTGGCCTTCCCCTGCGATTCCGGGTACTTGAGGGACACGTTGGTGAACGAGATGTTCCCGTACGCCAACTTGCTGCGCTGAACCGCCGCCCGCTGCACGGCCGGAGCGGGATCGGCCGCCCGGCCGGCCCAGGAGTGACCCCCCTCGCTGAGCATCTGCGCGACTCCGGCATTGCCCGCCTTGCCCTGAAGCGACAGCAACTCGTGTGAGGGCGTGAGGGTGTTGACTGCGGGGCTGCTCACCGAGGTACGCCGGGCTGCGGCGTCCTGCGGGCGGACTTCGTCTCGGGCGTGCACGTGCTCACTTCCTGGCCTGGACTCGCGATCATCGTTGTCTAACCGCCGACCGGATGCCCCCACCAGGTCCTCCGGGGCAACGATCGCCGCCGGAGATCCACTCCATCTGCCCGTAGGGGCACGGAGGTTCAAGGGGCGTGACGGTCGCCGGCGCGAGGAGGGGCGCGCTCGCCCCTGCGTCAACCGTTTCCGTCCGGCCTTCCGTGCTCTTCGCGCCGCGCGAACCTGGCACGGGCGTCGTCATGCGCGCCACGCAACAACTCCACCACCAACTCCCTTGTTTTCTCACCGGGATTGACGACGCAGATCCAGCCGAGCGCTCCGTACACCGGGTGCGGCAGCACGCTGTCGGCGGCCGTGAAGTCGCGGGTCCGGTCGAGGCTGTGCGGCTGCTGCTCCCCCGTGAGTTCGTGGAACGCCGTACGGCCTACGTGGATGTTCACGCGCCAACGCCCCGGAGGGTCGAGGTCGGACGCGGTGTCGTCGGGGTAGTTCTTGGTGACGACGGTCCCGTACGGCTGGACGCTCTGGGGCAGTCGACCGTCGGGGGCGTAGTAGAAGAACGCGTCCCCCCAGGCGAGTTCGGGAAAGGCGCCGCCCGGTTCCGGTACGACGACGAGCGCGCCGGTGAAGTCTCGTACGGTCGCGATGATCTGTTCCATACTCATGGTTCAAGCATGACCTTCAAGTGTTTATGTGGGGTTGGCCGATGAGTGACCCGGTGATCGGCCCGCGACAAGCACCGCTCAGGACCGCCGAAGTCGCGCGTGAGTCGGGGTACTCGGTGCAACAGGTACGTGACCTGGAGAGGCTGGGCGTCATCCCCCCGGCGGCTCGGGCGGGCAACGGTTACCGTTCCTACGCACCGCTGCACGTCCACGCCCTTCGCGCCTACCGAGGACTCGCAGGCGCCGTCGGGCCCGTCATCGCCCGGCAGTTGCTCACGGAACTCCGCACGGGGACGGTCACGGAGGCGGCCTCGGCGATCAACGAGGTCCATGTGCGGCTCGCCCGGGAACGCGGGGAGTCTCTGCGCGCCCAACAGGCGTTGCGCGCGATCCAAGCCGAGGCGGATACACCGGAGTTCGAGCAGGACGCCGAGCGGGACAGCGACGCGATGACGATCACCGAACTCTCCAGAGCACTCGGTGTGCGCTCCTCGACCCTGCGGTTCTGGGAACAGGAAGGACTCGTCACCCCGGAGCGGGTGACCTCCCTCCGGGCACGCCGCTACGACCTCTCCGCCATCAGGACGGCCCGCATCGTCGCCGCCCTCCGCAGCGCCGGTTACGGCATTCCGGCGGTGCGCGAGATCGTGGGGTCCCTGCATCGACTCGACGGCGCACAAGAGGCCCAGCGCGTCCTGCGTGAACGTCTTGACCGGATCGCGCTACGCACCGTGGGGCTGCTCCGAGCGGGGACGGACCTGGCAGCCGTCGTCACGGCCGCGCGGGAACCGGCGGCCGTCTGATCCGTTCCGGCGCCGGTCAGTGCCGAGAAGCCTGTTGCCCACGGCTCCGTCGGCGAACACCGGAAGCTCCCCCCAAGCCCGGTGTCATGGGGTTTCGGGAGCGAGGGTGATGATTCCGGCGACCTTCTCGTCCGTGTCGAACGCGACCCGGGCCTTCATGTCGCCGGCCTCGTAGTGCAGCGGGATGTCGACGACCGTGTGGTCGCCGATGCGGCGGACGAACGGCTCGCCCTCGCCGTAGCCCTCGAACTCCCCGACGAGACCGGTGACCGTGGCCAGGCCGTCGCCCCGGACCTCGTCGGTGAAGGCCTCCACCACCTGCGCGTTGAAGGACTGCCTGGCCTCGTCCATGCGCCCTTCGAGAACGGCCGTGACGATGACTCCGAGCGGGTCCCCCAGCTCCTGCCAGCTGTGACCGGCGTCCCGGCACTGCCGCACGCACAGCTTGAGCACCTGTTCCGCCAGGTCGTCGACGTCCCTCGCCCGCCATCGAGAGGGGCATCGACCACACGTGAAAGATGCCTTTACACCCGACCGCGTCAAAGTTCCCCTTTACAGCTACGGCTCGACGTCACGGACGCCGGATTCCCGCACCGGCACGGCCGGTTCACTGTAAAGAACCTTGACAGACGATTGGTCTAGTCCAAATATGGTCGCTGTTCGTCCCGGTCAGGGACGGCTTCTCTCCTTTCAGCATGGGAGCGTCAATGAGACGACCTGGGCCTCTTCGCGCGTCGCTGTCCTGCGCGGCCGTAACCGCCTTGTCCACGGGGCTTGTTGCTCTCGGCGGGGGTGACGCGAGTGCGACGCACCGAGTACAGCCCATGCCCGACCACGTGGCCGCGCCGTACTTCGAGGCGTGGACCGGTGAGAGCCCGGCGGCGCTCGCCGCCGCGTCCGGCAACAAGTACCTCACGATGGCCTTCCTGCAGACCGAGGCGGCAGGCTCGTGCACGGCGTACTGGAACGGCCTGCCCGCGCAGCCGATCTCCAAGTCCACCTTCGGCGAGGACATCGCCACGATCCAGGCGCGCGGCGGCAACGTCATCCCGTCCTTCGGCGGCTACACCGCGGACACCACCAACACCGAACTGGCCGACAGCTGCACCGATGTCGACGCCATCGCCAAGGTCTACGAGAGCCTGGTCACGACCTACGGCGTGAGCCGGATCGACCTCGACATCGAGGCCGACTCCATCAACAACACGGCCGGCATCGACCGCCGTAACAAGGCGATCGCGAAGGTGCAGCGCTGGGCCGAACACACCGGCCGCAGCGTGGAGTTCTCCTACACGCTGCCGACCACCACCACCGGACTCGCGCCCAACGGCGTTGCCCTGCTGCAGAATGCCGTCGACAACGGCGCGCGCGTGGACGTCGTCAACATCATGACGTTCGACTACTACGACGGCGCCACCCACGACATGGCGGAGGACACCAAGACCGCCGCGACCGGCCTGCACTCCCAACTCGCCGCGCTGTACCCGAAGAAGAACCCGGCGAAGCTGTGGAAGACGATCGGCGTCACCGAGATGCCCGGCATCGACGACTTCGGCCCGGCGGAGACCTTCACCACGCAGAACGCGCTCACCGTGAAGAAGTGGGCCGTCGCCCGGGGCATCAACACGCTCTCCTTCTGGGCGCTCCAGCGCGACAACGGCAGTTGCGTGGGCACCGGGGCCGCCAACAACTGCTCCGGAATCGCCCAGGACACCTGGTACTTCAGCCACACCTTCAAGTCGTTCACGCGCGGCTTCGGCAACCACCACTAGCGGCTCGGCGGACTGCGTGTCGCCGCCTCCCCCAAGGCGGCGTCGCGTCAGTCCTGCATCATCTCGCGCACCAGCGGCGCCACCTTCGTGCCGTAGAGCTCGATGTTGGTCATGAGGGTGTCGTGGGGCATTCCGGTGATCCCGTACTTCAGGTTGAAGCGGGTCGCGTCGAGGGTCTTGAGGGTGGCCGCGATCTTGCGGGCCACGGTCTCGGGTGATCCGACGTGCAGGGCGCCGCCGGGGCCGACGTCCCGCATGAGGCTCTCGCGGGTCGGGGTACGGAAGCCGCGTTCCCGCGCCACGCTGCGGATCAGCTCCTGGAAGGCCGGCACGAACTCCTCCACCGCCTGTTCGTCGGTGGCGGCGACATGGCCGGGCGCGTGCACGCCGATGGGGCGCGCGGGGTGGCCGAACTCCGCCAGCGCCCGTCGGAACAGCTGGGAGAACGGGGCGAAGCGGGCCACGTCGCCGCCGATGATCGCCAGCATCAGCGAGAACCCGTACTGGGCGGTGCGGATGACCGACTGGGGGCTGCCGCCGACGCCGATCCAGGTGGGGATCGAGCCCGTCTCGCTGTGCGGGTAGACCGAGACACCGTCGAGGGCGGCGCGGGTCGTGCCGGACCAGGTGACGGGTTTCTCCTTGAGCAGTTCGGCGAAGAGGGCGACCTTCTCCTCGAACAACTCCTCGTAGTCGTTCAGGTCGTAGCCGAAGAGCGGGAAGGACTCGGTGCTCGACCCTCTGCCGAGGATGACTTCGGCGCGGCCCCCGGAGACGGCGTCGAGGGTGGCGTAGCGCTGGAAGACGCGGACGGGGTCGTCGGAACTGATGACGGTCACGGCCGAGTTGAGGCGGATGCGCTCGGTGCGCGCGGCGATGGCCGCGAGGACGACGTCGGCTGCCGACAGCGGCATCGCCTCGGTGTGGTGCTCGCCGATGCCGAAGTGGTCGACGCCGGCCCGGTCGGCGAGGACTCCTTCCTCGACGAGGCGGCGGATGGCCTGGCCGTGGGTCAGCGGTGTGCCCTCGGCGTCGTTCGTGACGTCACCGAAGGTGTCCAGGCCGAGCGTGATGGCGCCGGTGCCGGTCGGTGTGGTGGACGGGTCGGTCATCTCGTACTCCTTGGTTCCGCTCGGTGTGTCAGGTGGCGATACGGCGCATCACGCCGAGGAGCCGGGTCAGGTCGGCGGCGTCGACGTGGTCGAGGACATGGCGCCGGACACTGGACAGGTGGGCGGGCCACGCCTCCTGGAGGCGGGCGAGGCCCTGGTCGGTGAGGACGGCGTTCCAGCCGCGGGCGTCCTCTGCGCACCGCTCCCGTTCGACCAGCCCCCGCGTCTCCAGGCGGGTGACGATGCGGGTCATGCCGCTCAGCGAGAGGCTGCAGACCGACGCCAGCTCGCTCATGCGCATGCGTCGGTCCGTGGCCTCGGAGAGGTGCATGAGCGTCGTGTACTCGGAGAGCGGCAGGCGCTGTTCCCGCACCATGTCGGCGTCGACCGCCCGGGGCAGCACGAGCATCACCCGCGCGAGTTCGCGGACCAGCTCTTCCTCGTGCGGACTCATGGGTCGCAGTGGCTGCTCGGGCGTGGTCATGCCACCAGTTTACTTGATTGACGAAACAAGCAAGCGGGCCGACCGATGCGGTCGCCTCGGACCTCCCGTACTCACCGGACGGGCGGCTCGTCCCCCGTCGTGGTCGCATGGCCGTGATAGCGCAGCAGGAGCATCGCGGCGTCGTCGTGGAGCGGTCCGGCCGTGTGGCGGACCAGGTCCTCGCGCAGGGAGTCGAGCGCGCGCTCCGCGTCGGGTTCCTTCAGCAGGTGCGCCCGCTCGCCGAGCGGATAGAAGGTGCCGTGGGCGTCGCGGGCCTCGGTGACGCCGTCGGTGTACAGCAGCAGTTGCTCGCCCGGCGCGAAGCGCACCGGGAACGGCTTCGGGCTCTCGCTGCCCTGGGCGCTGCCCAGGCCGAGGGGCGGGGCGTAGGCGGGCGGTGCGGGGAAGTCGGCGGTGCCGTTGCGGCGTACGACCATCGGGGGCGGGTGGCCGTAGTTGAGGAAGAGCACCTCGTGGTCCGTGCCGATCTCGGCGAGGACGGCGGTCACGAACTTCTCGTCGGACAGCACCCGGGAGACGCTGCGCTCAAGGCGCTCGCCGAGTCCCACCAGGTCGGGTTCGTCGTGCGCGGCCTCGCGGAACGCGCCGAGCACCACGGCGGCCGTCTCGACCGCGGCGAGCCCCTTGCCCTGCACATCGCCGACGATCACCCGCACGCCGTGCGGGGAGGCGACCACCTCGTAGAGGTCGCCTCCGATGCGGGCTTCGGCGACGGCCGAGGTGTACGAAACGGCCGCCTGGAGCGGGCCCGCGGTCAGGGGCACGGGCCGCAGCAGCACGCGTTGCGCGACCTCCGCGATGGATCGCACGCTGGCGAGTTCGGCCTCGCGGCGTCCGCGCATCACGGCGGCGGCGATGCCCGCGCCGGTCACGCCCACCACCGACACCATCGCCAGGAAGCCCCGGCGTTCCTGGAACAGGCCGTCGTACAGGCCGAGTCCGACGCACAGCGCGAGCGCCGCCGCGCCGAACCACGCGGTACGGCGCCAGCTGCCGACCAGTCCGGCGAAGGCCGGCCCGAGGGAGGCCAGTGGCAGGAATCCGAGTCCGGGGCCGGTGAGGATGTCCCCGACCGCGACCACCACCATCACCGCGGCGGGCAGCCAGGTCAGCACGGAGAGACTGCGCTGCGGCTTCGCTGCGGCCATGGTCCACTCCAAGGGCGTCGCGGCTTTCGGGAGCCGCCTTCCGCAGGGGCCCCTCCCCCACCTTTGGACATCGCAAGGTTGCCAGGCAATCCCTTGGGCGTGCCCGGCCCTTTACCCAATTGAGTCCGAGAACGGACATTTCCTGATCGGCGACAACGAACTGGCGCCGCCTGGTTGCCGATCACGGACTCCGGGCAAGTGAAGTGTGTAGGACCGGCCGCGCAAGATATGCGGCGGCCCCGGTGCGGTGACGCCGCGGGGATACCGGGTTGTCCTAGGAGGGGAAGTGATTCGCCATGCGTGCGCATGGGCGTACCCATAGGCGTACCGTACGCGTGGAGTACCTGCTGCCGGACGAGGCCGCGTCGGCGGGTCAGGCACGGAAGCTGACCTCGGAGTTCCTCACCCGCTCCCGCCATCAGTTGGCGCGGGTGCACGCGGAGCAGATCGACGACGCGACGCTCATCGTGTCCGAACTCGTCGCCAACGCGACCGAGCACGGCCGCGGCGAGTGCCGGCTGCGTCTCCAACTGTCCGACGAGCGGGTCACGGTAGAGGTCTACGACGACAACCCGGCCCCGCCCCGCGTACGGCCGATGACGGCCGAGGGCGAGAGCGGACGCGGCCTGGCCATGGTCCGCTGCCTGGCCCACCGCCTCGACGTCACCCCGCTCACCGGGGGCGGCAAGCGCGTGCGCGCGATCCTGGCCATCTGACCCGGCCTCGGGCGGAACTCCTCAGCCGACGACCAGCGGCGGTACGACGGGCACCTCCGGGGCGGCCTCGATGTCGGCCTGCGTCATCCGGAACTCGACGGGGTACGCCTCGCGCCGTGTGCGGCGGTCGGGTTCGGTGGTGCGCCACATGTAGAGGCAGCGGACACATTGGAGTACGTCCCACACGCCGGGGACCGGCGAGGTGGTCACGGTGTCGACCGTGTCGTGGGCGCAGCGGGGGCAGATCATGACGGGTGACTCCTGACGTCGGATCGGACTGGACCGGTTCCTGTCGGTTCGGATCGGATCGGTTCAGCGGGCGGCGATGAGGGCGCGCAGCCGGTCGGCCCACTCGGGGGTCTCGGGCAGGTCCCGTACCGGGGTGTCGAAGTGACCCCGGTTGTCCGGTGCGACCGGGGTCGTCGCGTCGATGATCATCTTGCTGGTGATTCCTGGGGTGTTGGCGGCCGGTGCCAGGGCCATGACCGAGAGGTTGGGGACGATGATCACGTCGTCCTGCGGGTTCACCTTCGCGGACATCGCCCACATCACCTGGGGCAGGTCGAACGGGTCGACGTCCTCGTCCACGACGATGACCTGCGTGACGTAGCCGAGGCCGTGCGGTGTCGTCATCGCGCGCATGCCGACCGCCTTGGCGAAACCGCCGTAGCGCTTCTTCGTCGAGACGATCACCGCGAGGCCGTGGGTGTACATGGCGTTGACGGCCTGGACCTCGGGGAATTCGGCGCGGAGTTGCTTGAGGAGGGGGACGCAGGTGTTGGGGCCGACCAGGTAGTCGACCTCGGTCCACGGCATGCCGAGGTAGAGCGACTCGAAGACCCGGTCGGTGCGGTAGGAGATGCGGTCGACGCGCATCGTCGGCATCCGTCGGCCGCCGGAGTAGTGGCCGGTGAACTCGCCGAAGGGGCCCTCTATTTGGCGCTTGCGGCTCTCGACGACGCCCTCGATGACGACCTCGGAACCCCAGGGGACGTCGAAGCCGGTGAGGGGCGCGGTGGCGATGGGGGCGGGGGCCTGGCGCAGGGCACCGGCCATCTCGTACTCGGACTGGTCGTAGCCCATCGGCATGCCGGCGACGATCGTGATGACGGGGTCGTTGCCGAGGGTGATCGCGATGGGGAGGTCCTCACCCAACTCCTCGGCGGCGTGCAGGTGTTGGGCAACGTCGTGCATGGGGACGGGCTGGAAGGCGAGGCGGTCGCGGCCGATGACCTCGATGCGGTACGTGCCGACGTTCTGCTTGCCGAAGTGGTCCGGGTCGCGCGGGTCGCGGGAGACCACGGCGGCCTTGTCCAGGTAGAAACCGCCGTCGCCGTCGTTGAGCCGGAACAGCGGGAGGACCTTGAACAGGTCGATGTCGGCGCCCTGTTGGGTGTTCTCCCGCCAGGGCGCGTCCTCGCGGCGCTCCGGTACGACCGGGAAGGCGTCCCAGCGGCGGGCGAACTCCTCGACCTGCTCGCGCACGGAGGTGTCCGGGGGCAGTCCGAGAGCGAGGGCGTGGTTGCGCCAGGAACCGTGGACGTTCATCGCGATACGGGCGTCCGTGAAGCCCTTGACGTTGTCGAAGTAGAGGGCGGGGGCGCCTTCGCCGATACGTCCGGCCGCGTTGGCGGCGGCGGCCAAGTCCGGTTCGGGGAGGACCTGTTCGGTGATCCGCAGCAGCTGGTTCTCCTTGTCCAGGGTGTCCAGGAAGCTGCGCAGGTCGTCGTAGGGCATGGGTGGGCTCCGTACGTCGTGTATGTGGGGCGTCTCGGGTGGTGACGTTTCAGGTGGTGGCGTCTCAGGCGGCGGGGTGGATGCGGGCGTCGCGGGCGGTCCGCATGCCTTCCCAGCGCTTGGCGGCGGGGGCGGGCAGGTCGAGCTGGTCGAGGACGCGGGAGGTGATGTGGGTGACGATGTCGTCGACCGACGCGGGGTGGTTGTAGAACGCGGGCATCGGCGGCACGATCCGTACGCCCTTGCGCGCGAGGTCGAGCATGTTCTCCAGGTGGATCTCGCTCAGGGGTGTCTCGCGCGGTACGAGGACCAGCGGGCGGCGCTCCTTGAGGATCACGTCGGCGGCCCGTCCGATCAGCCCGTCGGCGTAGCCGGTGCGGATGCCGGCCAGGGTCTTCATGGAGCAGGGCACGATCACCATGCCGTCGGTGCGGAACGACCCGGAGGCGATGGTGGCCCCCTGGTCCTCGGGGTTGTGGACGACGTCGGCCAGCTCGGCGACCTCGCGGGCGGTGCGTCCGGTCTCCAGCTCGACGGTGGTCCGGGCCCAGCGGCTGAGGACGAGATGGGTCTCCACCCCGGGCAGCTCGGCGAGCTGCTCCAGCAGCCGGACACCGAGGACGGCCCCGGTCGCTCCGGTCATCCCCACGATCAGTCGCACGTCGCCAGCTCCTTGCCCAGTCCGGTCTCTGCGCTTTCGACCGTAGGAGCGGTTCGTTGCCCGCCAAGGGTAGGCTCGGGACTCACCATGGGAAAAAACGGTCAGCCTCGCCCCGAGATCACCGACGTGTCGTACCGTCCGTCGCTGAGCGCACCCATCGGTATGGACGTCCTGGACTTCACCGAGCTGCTAGCTCGCGGCAAGCGTCGCGGCATCGACTTGTCGGCACCGCAGCGGCCGGACTTCCACCACCTGATCCACGTCACCACCGGCACGCTGCGCCACCGGGTGGACTTCACGGACTGCGCGGTGGAAGCGGGCGGCTGGCTGTGGGTGAGGCCCGGGCAGGTGCACCAGTACGTCCCCGACGACCTGACGACGACCCGGGGCACGATCGTCATCTGGCAGCCCGGGTTCGTTCTGGCGGAACCCCCGTACGACCAGTCACCGCTGCTCCCGACGGAACCCCACGCCCGGGCAGCACTCCTGACGTTGCGTCACCTGTCCGACGAATACGCCGACTTGACGTCACTCCCCCTCGACGCCCATCTCCAGACCCTCCGGATGCTCCTCTCCGTCCTGCTGCTGCGCCTCTCGCACGTGCGCCCGGACCCGGTGTCGTCCGCCCCCGCCGACGACACGTTCCGCCGCTACAGCGCCGCCCTGGAACGCGACTTCCGCACCAGCCACCGCGTCGCCGACTACGCCGCCGCCCTCGGCTACAGCCCCCGCACCCTCACCCGCGCGACCCTCACGGCCACCGGCACGACCGCCAAGCAGTACCTCGACGCCCGCATCCTCCTGGAGGCCAAGCGCCGCCTCGTCCACACCGACGCGACGGCGGCGGACATCTCCCGCACCCTCGGCTTCGGCGAACCGACCGACTTCGCGAAGTTCTTCCGCAAGCGGGACGGACGTACGCCGCTGGAGTTCCGGGCGGTGGCGCGCGGGCAGACATGAGTCACCCGAGCGTCCGGAGGCGTGCGTGCAGGAGTTCCAGCCGGGCACGACGACGAAACCGCCCGGCTGCGCGCCCTGCCGAACCTGGCGGCGTCAACTGGCAGCTCGGCCACCGGTCTTGTCCACCCGCGGCCGCCGGTTGGAGGTGGCGTCCCGAGCCTCACTGTCTGGATCCCCGACTGCCCGCCGACATCCTGGGCTTGGGCTAGTCGGCAGCGCCCGGATCCCCTGACGGGCCGAGACGCACCGGCAGTTCGCTCAAGCCCCGCAGCAGCGTGCTCGTTCGCCACGTCAGTGTCGCCGGGTCGGTGGCGAGGGCGAGGTCGGGGCAGTGGTGCAGGAGGAGGCGTACGGCGATGGCGGCCTCGGTGCGGGCCAGGGGTGCCCCCAGGCAGTGGTGGAGGCCGTGGCCGAAGGCGAGGTGTCCGGGGCCGCGACGGCGCAGGTCGAAGTGGTCGGGTTCGGGGAAGTGGAGGGGATCGCGGGAGGCCGCGGCCAGGGAGATCTGCACCGCGTCTCCGGCCGGGATGCGGGTACCGGCGAGGTCCAGGGGCTCGGCCGCGAAGCGGAACGCGGTGGCGTGGACGGGCGAGTAGTGCCGAAGCGACTCCTCCACGGCGGCACCGGCCAAGTCCGGTTCGGAGCGCAGCAGTTCGAGTTGGTCGGGGTGGGTGAGCAGGGCATGGACGGTCGCGGAGATCAGATTGACGGTCGTCTCGTGGCCGGCGACGAGGAGCAGGAAAGCCATCCCGAGGAGTTCCTCGGAGGTGAGGGGCGGCTCGGGGGCGGGTTCGCGGGCCGTGGCGACCAGGTCACCGAGCAGGTCGGCCTCGCGTGTGCCGCGCTTTTGGTGGATCAACTCGGCCAGGTAGCCGCCCAGGGCGGCAGCGGCCGAGGCGCCCGACTCGGGCGAAGCGGGCATGACGAGCTCGCTCGACCAGGCGTGGAACACCGTACGGTCCGCTTCGGGCACCCCGAACAGGTCGCAGATCACCGTGACCGGGAGCGGCAGGGCGTATCGGCTCACCAGGTCCACGGTCCCCCGTTCTGGAAGCTCGGCGAGCAGATCGACGGCGATCTCCATGATGCGCGGGCGGAGGGCGGCGATCCGCGCGGGCGTGAAGTGGCCCGCGACCAGCCGCCGTAGTCGCGTGTGGTCCGGTGGATCGGTCTGCAGCATGTTGCGGCCGAGGGCGTGGCCGCCGTCGTCCTGCCAGGTCGAGGAGTGGCGGATGTCGTTGCGCAAGCGAGGGTCGGTCAGTGCGGCGCGGGCCGCGTCCCGGGTGACGACCAGCCAGCTCTCGCCGCTGCCCGGCACCAGGACCCGGTGCACGGGACCGCGCGCGCGGAGGGCCACGTAGACGGGGTGGGGATCGGCGGCCAGGTCGTGCCCGTCGGGGGCGAGGTCCTGGAGGGTGGGTGCCGGCATGGCACTCCTTTCGATGGTCACGGAGTGGTCAGGGCCGGGCGGGTCACACGCCGCCGCGGTGTACGGCATCCACCCTGTGCGCGAGGGCCGTCGCCTGGCCGTGACCAGCTCGGGCGGCTGCCGGGCGTCGGCGGTCAAGTCGCGATCCGACGCGTGTCGAGCCATGCGGTCGGGATCCAGCACGGCACTCCTTGCGACAGTCACGGGGCACCCTGGGCCGACCGGTCACACGCCGCCGTGCCATACGGCATGCACCCTGTGCGCGAGGGCCGTCGCCTGAGCGTGGCCAGCCCGGGCGGCTGCCGGGCGGCGGGCGTCGGCGGTCATGTCTCGGCCCATCGCGCGGCGGGCCGCGCGGTCCGGGGTCACGAGGGTGATCTCGGCTCCCCGCGCGGCGAGTTGGGCCGTCTGCTGCGCGGCGCTGGGGTGCGGGCCGACCGCCCTCGGGATCGGCGCGACGGCCAGGATGTGGTCGTAGCCGTCGGCCAGGTGCAGGTTGGTGGTCGTGCGGCTGCCGCCGTCGATCCAGCGTCGGCCGGCGGCCGTGACGGGCGGCGAGACGAGGGGGACTGCGCAGCTCGCGGCGAGCGCTTCGAGGAGGGAGAGTTTCGAGTCGGCGTCGAACGTCTCCAGGGCCCCGGTCGCGGCGTCGACGGCCGCGATCCGCAGGGCGCGGTCGGGCCAGTCCCGTGCACCGCGCAGCAAGGTGCCTACCGCGTCGAGGAGTTCGGACTCGGGCCCGGTGCGGGCGCCGAGGGCGGCACGGCCGAGCCGTTGTACGGAGCGCTGCGGATCGCGGGATCCCAGTGCCGCCCACAGGAAGCGGATCGTCTGGGCCGCGGTGACCCGCAGCTCCACCTTGTCGGCGCGGGTCACTTGACGTTCGTACGACTCCTGCGGTGCCTCTCCGGCCGCGAGCCGGGCGCCGAAGATCGCGCCCGCGGAGGTGCCGATGATCACGTCGGCACGGTCGAGGTCGACACCGGCCTCCGAGAGTCCGGCGAGCACCCCCGTCATCCACGCCCCGCCGACGGGTCCACCACCACCCAGGACCAGTGCCGTGCCACGCATGACGCCACCCCCTCATCGCCCAAGTGGGGAGCACTCCCCATTTGCCGGATCGACGATAGCATCACTACCGGGGAGCACTCCCCACAAGCTCGGAGGATGATGATGACGGGCCCGGACGACGCGTCGGCACCTGCTCGACGCCGCGATGCGCGGCGCAATCGGGAGCTGTTGATCGAGGCCGCCCACGACGTCTTCACTGAGCAGGGGCTGCACGCGCCGATCGACGTGATCGCCCGCCGCGCCGGCATCGGCAACGCCACGCTGTACCGGCACTTCCCCACCCGCGCCGCCCTCGTGGACGCCGTCTTCCGCGACCTGCTCACCGACACGATGACCGTGGGCGAGCAGGCGCGTACCGCTGACGACGCCTGGGCGGGCCTGACCGGCTATCTGCACACCGTCTTCGCCGGCCTGGCCGCCGACCGCGGCACCAACGACCTCATGACCACCCACCTCGCCGGCGTCGACTCGCTCCAGGCCGTGCACGACCACAACCGTCGCACCGTGGAACTTCTGCTGAGCCGGGGCCGCGACCAGGGCACGATCCGCTCGGACGTCACCCCGGAGGACGTCCTGTTCGCCCTCGCCGCCCTGGGCCGAACCGTCCCCGCCCTCACCGCGGCGGCCGGCCCCGACGCCTGGCGCCGCCCCCTGGCCCTCCTCCTCGACGGCCTGCGCGCCACGCCCGCTACAACCGCGCTCCCCCCTCCCGCTCTCACCGCGACCCAACTCAACGATGCGCTGCAGGGCCTCGGACCGCGCAACTGAGCTGATTGCGGCGCGAGTTCACCTGCGCGGACCGGTCTACGGCCGTGTACCGCGCGGAGTTGGTCCCCAACCTCCGTCCAGGACCGGCACCCCGGTCAGCACTCCGGTGCCGCATCCCTCTCCGACCAACTCACCGCACGAGCCGTAGCCCACTGAGGAGTTGGCGGCCGGACAGCGCGCTGCCCGGCGCAGAAGACCGATCCCTCGATCCTCCGACGCCGGGCAGCACCCCCCGTACGTTCAGCTCCCCCAGGTCAGGACTCGACCCCCGCCTCCTCCAGCGCGCCGACCGGCTCGGGCTTCTCCTCGCTCGGCGCGGCCTGCCGCACGGCCGGGATCGCCGCCGCGACCAGGGCCGCCAGCAGGGCTACGCCGCCGCCGATGATGAGGCCCGTGCGGAAGCCGTCCTCGGAGGTGAAGGTGTAGCCGCCCGCCGTGTTGGTCATCTGGGCGAGGACCACGCCGATCACCGCGGCGCCGATCGAGGTGCCGAGGGAGCGCATCAAGGTGTTGAAGCCGTTCGCCGCGGCCGTTTCGGAGAGGGGGACCGAGCTCATGATGAGGGCTGGCATCGCGCCGTAGGCGAGGCCGACGCCGCTGTTGATGACGATGCAGACGACCATGAGGCCCCAGGCGGAGCTCATCAGGCCCATCGACAGGGCGTAGCCGGCGGTGATGACCAGGACGCCGCTGATCAGGGTGAACTTCGGGCCGCGGGCGTTGGTGAGTTTTCCGCCGAGCGGGGAGACGATCATCATCATGATGCCGCCGGGCGCCATCCACAGACCGGAGGCGAGCATCGACTGGCCCAGGCCGTAGCCGGTGGCCTCGGGGAACTGGAGCAGCTGCGGGACGACCAGCATGCTGGAGTACATGCCGACGCCGACGAAGACCGAGGCGATGTTGGTGATCAGGACCCTGGGGCGGGCCGTGGTGCGCAGGTCGATCAGCGGGTCGCCGGTGCGCAGCTCCCATACGCCCCAGGCCAGGAAGGCCACGATCGCTACGGCGAACAGGCCCAGCACGGTGGTCGAACCCCAGCCCCAGTCGGCGCCCTTGGAGATGCCGAGGAGCAGGCAGACGAGGCCGACGGCGAGGCCGAGGGCACCGGGGGCGTCGAAGCGCTGACCCTTGGCGGCGGCCGGTACGTCCGGGATCAGGAACCAGATCAGCGCGGCGACGACCGCGGCGAGAGCGGCCGAACCCCAGAACAGGGCACGCCAGTTGGCGTACTGGGCGATGGCCGCGGCGATCGGCAGACCGAGGCCGCCGCCGATGCCCATCGAGGCGCTGACGAGGGCGATGGAGGGGCTGAGTCGCTCCTGCGGGACCACGTCCCGCAGGAGGGCGATGCCGAGGGGGACCATGCCCATGCCCATGCCCTGCAGACCGCGTCCGACGATCATCGGGACGATGGAGGAGGAGAGCGCGCAGACCACCGAGCCCACGATCAGCGGGACGGAGCAGGCGAGCAGCATGCGGCGCTTGCCCAGCAGGTCACCGAGGCGGCCGACGACCGGCACACAGACCGCGGCCACCAGCAGCGTGGCCGTGATCACCCACGCGGCGTTCGAGGACGAGGTGTGCAGCATCTCCGGCAGGTCGGCGATGAGTGGCGTGACCAGCGTCTGCATGATCGCCGCGGTGGTGCCGGCGAAGGCCAGCGTGGCGATCACGCCGCCTGCGCGGGCTGAAGGCTGGGGGGCGTCCATGACGGGACTCCTCGGCATGTCTGTTTAGTCGGGACGTGAAGGAATGTGCATCGTACACATCGTATGTATCGGCCATGTCATCTGGATGATGCATACCGTCGTGCGAGGATGGTCCGGGCCGTCCCGAAGCGCAGAACACGGCGGCGGCATCGGCAGGAAGCAGGAGGCAGCGGACCGATGGACAGGCGCACGCGCGAGGTCGAGTACGAGCAGATGCTTCTCAGCCGGCACGGACTGCTCGCGCAGAAGGGCGGGCGCCGCAAGGACGGTGTGCTGGAGCGCAGCGCCTACATCCTGCTGAGCCGGATCCGCATCCAAGGGCCCATGTCCATCGGCGAGTTGAGCGACGCCTTCGGTCTCGACACGTCCACCCTCAACCGGCAGACGGCGGCCGCCATGCGTTCCGGGCTGGTGGAGCGCATCCCCGATCCGCAGGGCGGCATGGCCCGCAAGTTCCGCATCACGGACCAGGGCGCGCGGATGCTCGACGAGGAGCGCGAGGGTCTCGTCCAGTCCCTGGACCAGATCATGGACGGCTGGTCGGACGAGGACATCGACGCCTTCGCGGCTTTTCTACGACGCTTCAACACCGACATCGAACGGCTCGGCGGGCGTCCCTGGCCAAGGCCGTGAGCCCTGCCCCGTGCCAACGCACGGGGCAGGGCCGTCAGTTCACGCCGGGCGTGGCTGTATCAGGAGGAGCGGCGAGCGCGGCCGGCCGCGTAGACCCCACCGGCGCCCAGGGCGATCACCAGGGCCGCACCGCCGGCTATGAGACCGATCGGCGCGTTGGAACCGGTCTCCGCCAGCGGCTGGTTGCCACCGTTCGGCGTCGCCTTCGGAGTGGCCGAGGGCGTCGACTGCAGCGGCGGGACGTGCGCGGACGTGGGAGGCGTCGTCGACGGCTTGGGGCTGGCCGGCGGGGTCGACTCCTCGGCGGGAGGCGTGCTGTCGGCCGGGGCCGACGGCGTCGCGGGCGGAGCCGAGGCCGGCTGCGTCGGCGTCGGGGTGGGCGAGTCCGGCGTGCTCGGGGTGCACTCCTTGTCGCCGCCGTTCCAGGCCGCGATGAGGTGGTACGGAGTCATGATGTTGTCCGGCTCGTACGGCAGGGGGCCGTGGCCCTCGCCCGTACCGCCGTCGTAGGTGACGTCGTCGCCGTACAGGTCGATCTGGCCGTAGCAGTCGGGCGACTTGACCTTCAACTGCTGCCAAGTGTGCTGGGCGTCGCTCGCGCCGGCGACGTCCTTGGCGGTGAGGTAGACCGTGGCCTTGTCGACCATGGCCTGGTGGCCGGAGGTGTACCAGTTGGAGCCCTCGGCGGTGTACTCGGCGAGGGAGACGGGGTACTTGCAGCTGTCCCCGACGCTCTGGTCGGGAGCCAGCCGGACCTCGACGGTGCCGGGGACGGTGTCCCATTGGAGGAACCCGCCCTGCGAGGTCCAGTCCGCGCCGACAACGTTTCCATCGGCGCCGACGATGCGGTACTGCACGGTGGCGGACTGGCACGCGTCGGCGTCGGTGGCGCTCGCCGGGCCGGCCGCGAGCACGGGTGCGGCGGCGGCGAGGAACGCGGTGGCTGCGAGGGCGGACAGGGATCTGAGGTGGTGCGAACGTGACAAAGTGAGCCTCGGCGATGGTGAAAGGTGTGGGAGGTGGCAGAGCGCGAACGGCGGGCACACTGAAGAAACGATCGATGGCGTGCGCTACCGGACCGCTCGCAGCGCTTCGCTCAGCGTAGACACAGCGAAGCAAGCTGAATTCTTGTCACCTTTCACAACTCCCGTCAATCCTTCACCAGTTGGCCGCAGGTCAAGATCAGGGCATCACCGCGACCAGATGCCGGCGAAGCCCCTCCAACTCGACGTAAAGGCCGGGATCGACCAGCTCGTCGCCGTCCCGGTCGTAGGTCATGTCGCTGAGCAGTTCGGTGAGTTGGCGGGAGCCACCGCGCAGGTCGGTCCACGGGAGGCGGACCCGGCCCTGGGCGGGCTGTTCGGAGAGGTTCACGACGACGAGGTGGCGGCTGGAATCGGTGGTCCAGGACCATGCGATCAGGTTCTCGTGGGTCGGGTTGTCCGGCCAGCCCGAGCAGTCGAGCAATTGCCACTCCCCTCCCGTGCGCATACCGGAGGAGGCGACCGCGGCAAGCAACTGGTGGTGGAACGCGAGGAGTTCCTTGTCGACGGGCTCCTCCGGCCGCCGGGAGAGGAAGACCGGCGGGCGTACCCGTCGCCCCTCGAACTGGCCCTCGTGCCAGAGCGTCGCGCCGGGGAGGGTCGCGATGGTGACCGCCGCCGCCCGTTCCCGCTCGGGCGACAGGGTGGCGGCGGCGCGGGGTTCGTCGTGGTTCTCCAGGAAGCGGACCAGGCCGCGCTGGTAGCGGACGTCGGCCTGCAGATGGCCGCGCACCGATTCCGCGCCCTCGTGCAGCAGCCGGTCGTAGAGCCGCTTGTCGTAGCAGTGGTCGAACCCCTGCTGCTGCAGGGCCCATTCGAGGTCCCAGTAGGCCTCGGCGACGAAGAGGAGATCGGGGTGGCGCTCGCGGACCTTCGGAATGGCGTACGGCCAGAAGTCCTCGGCCGGTGCCGCGCCCGCCCGTTCGCCCCAGGTCTTCGCGAAGACGTCGGTCATCAGCAGCATGGCCATGTCGCAGCGCACGCCGTCCGCCTGGTCGCCGATCGAGGCCAGGGTGTCGACGGCCGCCGTGCGCAACTCGTCGCTGAAGGCGTTGAGTTGGACGACGTCCGGCCAGGGAGCGAAGTAGGGGTCGCGGCCACGGGCGAACACCTTGCCGCCGACTTCCAGGAAGGCGGCGGGATCGCGGGCCAGGTCGTCCTGGGTGCCCTGGACCAGGCAGCCGGGGCGTTCGGTCAGCCAGGGGTGGTCGGGGGCCACGTGGTTGGGGACGTAGTCGAGGATCAACTTCACGTCACGGGCGGCCAGTTGGGCGCGGGCCGCCGCCAGGCCCTCCGGGCCGCCGAGGGATGCGTCCACGACGTAGTTCCGGACGCAGTACGGCGATCCGGCCACGTCCTCCGGGCGGAGGTCGGGCAGCGCGGCCCGGAACGACGCCTGGAGCGAGGCGTCGCGCAGCGCGATCTCCAGTCCGGCCGGGCTGCGTTCCCACACACCCATCAGCCAGACCGCGTCGACGCCCGGGAGTGCGACCTCGTCCCAGGCGGGCGCGGGCACCTCGCCGAGGGTGACGGGGCGGCCGTAGCGGCTGCTCAACTCCCCCAGCCAGATCAGGGTGTTGATCTCGTAGATCACCGGGTGCTCGGGCCAGGCGGTCATGACAGGGGCTCCTCTCGGTCGCCGGTCGGGCGCAGGCTCTCGCGGCCCCGGGCCGACCATTCCTCATCGCCCAGGGTGCGGAAGAGGGTGGCGGTGACCGCGGACAGTCCGGTCCAGCCGGTCTGGTGGGAGGCGCCGAGGCCGGCGCCGTTGTCGCCGTGGAAGTACTCGTAGAAGAGGATCAGGTCCTTCCAGTGCGGGTCCTTGGCGAACTTGGCCTGGGCGCCGTGTACCGGCCGGTGTCCGTCGGCGTCGCTGAGGAAGGTGGCGGTGAGCCGGTCGGAGATCTCGCGGGCGACCTCGTAGAGGGTGAGCTGTCGGCCTGATCCGGTCGGGCACTCGACGGTGAACTCGGCGCCGTGGAAGGCGTGCAGGTTGAGCAGCGCGCGGATCAGCAGCAGATTGACCGGGAACCACACCGGGCCACGCCAGTTGGAGTTGCCGCCGAACATCCCGGAGTCGGACTCGGCCGGCAGATAGCCGACGCCGTACGTCTCTCCGTGCACTTCGAAGGTGTAGGGGTGCTCGGCGTGGTGGCGGGAGAGGGAGCGGATGCCGTGCGGGCCGAGGAACTCGCCCTCGTCGAGCATCCGGGACAGGATGCGCCGCAGCCGGTCCTCACCGAACAGGGCGAACAGATACCGGCCGTCGGCGTTCGGGCCCAGCGCCTCGTGCGAGGAGATGGTGGCCTCCACGGCCGGATGGCGTTCGAGGAACTCCCTTGCACCGGCGACCAGTTCGGGGAAGCGGTGGTCCGCCCAGCCGCCGACCAGGCTGGTGGCCGCAAGGGGGATCAGTCCGACGAGGGAGCGGACCTTGAGCCGGGTCGCCGTGCCGTCGGGCAGCCGCAGCACGTCGTAGAAGAAGCCGTCCTCCTCGTCCCACAGGCTCGCGTTGTCGGCGCCGATGCGGTTCATGGCGACGGCGATCCACGCGAAGTGCTCGAACAGGGACTGCGCCTGCTCGATGTAGACGGGGTTGTCGACGGCCAGCTCTATGGCGATCTCAAGGAGGTTCTGGCAGTACAGCGCCATCCAGGCCGTGCCGTCCGCCTGGTCGAGGTGGCCGCCGGTGGGGAGCGGGGCGCTGCGGTCGAAGACGCCGATGTTGTCGAGGCCGAGGAAGCCGCCCTGGAAGACGTTGTTGCCGTCGGTGTCCTTGCGGTTGAGCCACCAGCTGAAGTTCTTCATCAGCTTCTGGAAGGCGTTCTCCAGGAAGGCGCGGTCGGCCTTGCCGGTGCGGTGCTTCTCCAGCTCGTAGAGGAACAGGGTGGCCCAGGCGTGCACGGGCGGGTTGACGTCGCCGAAGTTCCATTCGTACGCCGGGATCTGGCCGTTGGGATGGAGGTAGAGGCGGCGCAGCAGCAGGTCCAACTGGCCCTTGGCGAAGGTGAGATCGACCATCGACAGGGCGACGGTGTGGAAGGCGAGGTCCCAGGCCGCGAACCACGGGTACTCCCAGGTGTCCGGCATCGACATGATCTCGTCGTTGACCATGTGGTACCAGTTGCTGTTCCGCACCCGGGGGTCGGAGGCGAGCGGGTCGACGCCGTGCTCGGACAGCCACCGCTCGACGTCGAGGTAGTAGTACTGCTTGCTCCACATCATCCCGGCCAACGCCTGCCGCACCAGCCGCCGTTCATCGACCGACGAGTCGGCGGAGGTGATGCCGTCGTAGAACTCGTCCGCTTCCGCACGCCGTTGGGTCATGACGGTGTCGAAGTCGCCGGTCCAGTCGGGCAGTTCGGTGGCGCTGAGGCGCAGGCGGACGGTGGCGCTCTGGCCGCCCGGGATGGTCAGCACGTGGTGGACGGCGGCCTTCGTGCCGGTCCGGTCGGGGTTGACGGCTCCGGTCTCGCCGCCGACGACATACCGGTCGATGCCGTCCTTGACGTACGGGGAGGAGTTCGAACTGCCGAAGATCTTCTCGTTGTTGGTGTCGTTCTCGGTGAACAGGGTCTCCGCGTCCGCGTCGCAGTACAGCCGGCACTGGCCCAGCTCCTCGTGGTCGGCGCGGAGCGGCCCGCCGGGTTCCTGGTGGATGGACGGTACGGCGGTGCCGCCGGCCCAGGACCAGGTGTGCCGGAACCACAGGGTCGGCAGCAGGTGCAGGGGTGCCTCGTCGGGTCCGCGGTTGTGCGCGGTGATCTCGATCAGCAGGTCGTCGGGGCCCGCCTTGGCGTACTCGACGAACACGTCGAAGTAGCGGTCCTCGTCGAAGATGCCGGTGTCGAGGAGTTCGTACTCGAAGTCGCCGCGGCCCCGGGCCTGGTTCGTCGCCTTGAGGTCCTCGTACGGGAACTCCGACTGCGGGTATTTGTAGAGGTACTTCATGTACGAGTGCGTGGGCGTGCTGTCGAGGTAGAAGTAGTACTCCTTGACGTCCTCGCCGTGGTTTCCCTCGGAGTTGGTGAGGCCGAACATCCGCTCCTTGAGGATCGGGTCGCGGCCGTTCCACAGCGCGAGCGCGAAGCACAGTCGCTGTTTGTCGTCGCTGACGCCCGCGATGCCGTCCTCGCCCCAGCGGTAGGCGCGCGAACGTGCCTGGTCGTGGGTGAAGTACGACCAGGCGTCACCGCCCTGGCTGTAGTCCTCCCGTACGGTCCCCCACTGGCGCTCGCTCAGATAGGGACCCCAACGGCGCCAGGGCACCCCGGAATCATCGGCCTCGGCCAGCCGTCGCCGCTCGGCATCCGGTGTGTCACCGCTCGTCCCCATGGTGTGTCCTCCTCGTGGCCCGGCACATTCCTCCAGACTCCGGGGTCTTGCGCGCGACGGCAACGGATACAGGGCCGACCATGCGGATGGTCCCTTCTCGTTCATCTCCGGGTTCGGGCGGATGGTTCATCTCCGGTTCGGGCGGAGTGCGCGAGGACCACCGCGACTGCCAGCAGCAACGCCGCTGCCGCCGCGACCGGCGCCACCAGGAACGCTCCGGCGCTGCCATGTCTGTCGACCAGGAACCCGGCCAGCGCCTGCCCGGTCGCGGTGCCGAGCGGGCCACCGGCGCACAGGACCGTCAGGGCGACGGTCGCCCGGTCGGCGGGTGCGAGGCGTTCGGTGAGGGCGTAGAGGCTGATCAGATACGGAGCGACGGTCACGCCCGCGACGGCCATGGCGGCGGGAAGCACGTGTCCCCGCTCCCCGGCGACCAGGGTGAGTGCGCCCAGCAGCAGCGTTGCCGCGAAGGTCACGTAGCGCCGGCGGAGGCTGAAGCGCGTGGGGAGCCAGGCGCAGGCGGCGCCCGCCAGGGCGCTGCCGATGCCGAAGACGGCGTAGAGGAGTCCGGCGCTGCCGGGGTGCCCGCTCTCGTTGGAATAGGCGGTGACGCCGGTCTGTACGGCGCCGAATATCGTGCCCATCGCGGCCATGGCGACGAACATGGCGGCAAGTGGCAGTCGGGGCAGGGGAGTTCGCGCGGCGCGTGCGCTCCTACGGTGTTCGGTGCTCCCCTGGTTCAGGGACAGGGCGAAGGGCAGCGTGGCCAGGACGAGGAGGGCGATGGCGGCCACCGTCGGCGCTGTCGGGCCGAGGGCGGTGAGCAGTCCGACGAGCGCGGGTCCGGCGACGAAGCTGATCTCGTCGGCGGTCGCCTCGTACGAGAAGGCGGTCGGGATGAGGTCGGGCCGGGCGCGGGCGTGGAGCAGGCGCGACCAGTGGACCCGTACCAGGGGGCCGACCGGTGGTTGGGTGAGGCCGGACAGGGCCGCAGCGGTCAGCATGCTCGCGCGGCCGGTGTGGCTCGCCACGACGAGGCCGGTCAGGGCGGCGGCGTTGGCGAGCGCGGTGACCGTCCCGGCGAGGCGGTGGCCGTGCCGGTCGGCCAGTGTTCCGGCGATCGGGGCGCCGAGCGCGTTGGCGATGCCCTGGGCCGCCGCGGCGAGCCCGGCGAAGGCGTAACTGCCGGAGGCGGCCTGGACGAGGACGAGCGTCGCGAGCGACGAGGTGGCGTAGGGAAGGCGGGCCAGAAAGCCCAGCGGGAAGAATGCCGCGCCGGGAACACGCAGCAGGGATCGGTACGCCATCGGCGTCTCCAATGAGCACGTCGGAGAGACGCGCTACCCAGCCACCGGCGCGTTGACGATCCCGATTCTGCCGCGCAGCCTAGCGAGGGGACCGGCCCGTCACCAGACGGTTTCAGTCCCTTCCGTGGTCGCCGAAAGCCGTAACTGACAGGAATCGGACGGGGAGTTCGATCAGTTCCTGGGGGCCGTGCGCGCCCTCGCCGTCGAGTTGGAGGGCGTCGCCGGGGCGCATCGTGTAGGCCGCCTCTCCGTGGCCGTAGAGCATGACGCCTTCGAGCATGTAGAGCAGTTCGGTGCCGGGGTGCTGGAAGAGGGGGAAGACCTCGCTGGACTCGGTGAGGGTGACCAGGACGGCTTCCATGCGTTTGTGGGGGCCGCGCAGGGCGCCGAGGAGTTCGTAGAGGTGGCCTACGCGGCTGCCGCGGCGGATGATCTGGGCGCCGTGGCCGGAGGGGACGTAGACGGCCTCGCGTTCGGTGTCGACGCCGCGGAAGAGGGCGGTGACCGGGACGTTCAGGCCGGTGGCGAGGCGGCCGAGAGTGGTGAGGCTGCACGACGTGTGCGCGTTCTCGATCTTGGAGAGCATCGCTTTCGAGATGCCGACCCGGGCCGCCATCTCCGCAACCGACAGTCCGGCCGCGATCCGGTAGCGACGCACCTGCCGGGCGATCGCGGTCTCCAGGTTCACGGGCTCGTCGGCCTGTTCCCGGGTGATCTCCCGGTCGGGCAGAGCGGCTGTCTGGTCGTGGTGGTCCGTGCCCATGGCTGCCATTCTGCCCGATAGGCCTTGGTTTGCCGGGAGTTGCGGGTCGGTGGTCAACGGTTCAGGGCGAAGCGTGGATGGGGCTCGGCGCGGCCCAGGGCGAGGTCGGCGGCCATCGCGCCGATGAGTGGAGTGAACTTGGCGCCGTGGCCCGAGCACGGGGAGACGACGACGAAGGGGCCGGTGCGGTCGAGCACGAAGTCCTCGTCGGGGGTGGTGGTGTAGAGGCAGCTGGCCTCGGCGACGGGCGTGGGGTCGAGGCCCGGGAGGGTGCGTTCCACCCACGCGGTGACCTTGTCGCGGGAGGCGGGGTCGACGATGCCGGTGCGGGTGTCCGCCGTTGTGGGGGTGCCCTCGTCGTGCTGGGCGACCTTGAGCGCCGGGAGCGGACCGCCGTCGCTGCCGGAGGGGAGGCCGTAGAGGTTCAGTCGGTCCTTGTAGACGAAGACCGGCCAGGCGGTCGTCTCCGTTTCCGGGGTGCGTCGGCGGAAGTGGAAGACCTGCTGCTGGGTCACTTGGAGGCGCGGCAGGGGCCCCAAAATGCCCAGTGGGGCGGCGAGTTGGGGCAGCCAGGCGCCGGACGCGACCACGACTGTGTCCGCGATGACTGTGGGGCCGTCCGAACTCAGCGCGACACGACCGTCGTTGCGGATGTCCGCGCCGGTGACGCGGGTGCCGGTGAGGACCTTGGCGCCCAGTTCGGCGGCCCGTCGTACGGCGGCGTCCACCGTCGCGTCGGCGTCGACCGTGCCCGCGTCCGGGTGGTGGAGCACGGGGCCGTCGAAGCGGAACTGCGGCCAGCGGTCCGTCGCTTCGGCCGCGGTCAGCAGTTCGTGCGGTACGGCGGCTGCCGCCAGGTTCTCCGCGATGCCCTCCGGGTCTCGGCCCGCGCCGAAGTCCAAACCCCCCGTGAGGCGCAGCAGTTGGGTACCCGTGTCGCGCTCCAGCTCCTGCCAGAGTTCGCGGGCCTCACCGGTCAGGCGAACGTAGAGGGGGTCGGCGTAGGCGCGCCGGTAGATGCGTGAACTCCCGTGGGAGCTGCCGGACTTGTGCCCGACGTCGTACGCCTCGACGATCGTGACCTCGTGGCCCTGCCGGGCGAGTTGCCAGGCCGTGGCCGCGCCCATCAGGCCTGCTCCTACGACGGCGATCACAGGGCGGCTCCGGAGCTGCCGGGGATCCAGTCGGTGCCGGCGAGGGGGACGCGGGCCATGGCGGCGGACTCAATGGTGAGGGCGACCAGGTCTTCGGGTTCCAGGTGGTGGAGGTGGGCCTTGCCGCAGGCGCGGGCGAGGGTCTGGGCCTCCATGGTGAGGACGCGGAGGTAGTTGGCGAGCCTGCGTCCGCCTTCGACCGGGTCGAGGCGGGCGGCGAGTTCCTCGTCCTGAGTGGAGATGCCGGCCGGGTCGCGGCCGTCCTGGAAGTCGTCGAAGTAGCCTGCTGCGGAGCCGAGTTGACGGTACTCGGCGTCGTGGCGCGGGTGGTTGTCGCCGAGGGCGATCAGGGCGGCGGTGCCGATGGCGACCGCGTCCGCGCCGAGCGCGATCGCCTTGGCGACATCGGCGCCGGTGCGGATGCCGCCGGAGACGATGAGCTGCACCTCTCGGTGGACGCCGAGTTCCCGAAGTGCCCGCACCGCCTGGGGAATCGCGGCGAGGGTCGGGATGCCGACGTGCTCGATGAACACCTCCTGGGTGGCGGCGGTGCCGCCCTGCATGCCGTCGACGACCACGACGTCGGCGCCCGCGTGGACCGCGAGTTTCACGTCGTAATAGGTGCGTGTCTCTCCGACCTTGACGTAGATCGGCTTCTCCCAGTCGGTGATCTCGCGGAGTTCGCCGATCTTGATGGTGAGGTCGTCGGGGCCGGTCCAGTCGGGGTGACGGCAGGCGCTGCGCTGGTCCACGCCGACCGGCAGGGTGCGCATCCCGGCCACGCGGTCGGTGACCTTCTGGCCGAGCAGCATTCCGCCGCCGCCGGGCTTGGCGCCCTGTCCGAGGACCACTTCGATGGCGTCGGCCTTGCGGAGGTCGTCGGGGTTCATGCCGTAGCGGGACGGCAGGTACTGGTGGACGAGGTGCTTGGACTGGCCGCGTTCCTCCGGGGTCATGCCGCCGTCGCCGGTGGTGGTGGAGGTGCCGGCCGCGCTCGCCCCGCGCCCGAGCGCCTCCTTGGCGTTCGCGGACAGGGCGCCGAAACTCATGCCGGCGATGGTCACCGGGATGTCCAGGTGCAGCGGGTACTTTGCGTTGCGGGTGCCGAGGACCACGTCGGTGTCGCAGCGCTCGCGGTAGCCCTCAAGCGGGTAGCGGGACATACTGGCGCCGAGGAAGAGCAGGTCGTCGAAGTGCGGGAGGGGCCGTTTGGCGCCCCAGCCGCGGATGTCGTAGACGCCGGTCGCGGCGGCCCGTTGGATGGCGTGGATGGTGGCACGGTCGAAGGTGGCCGACTCGCGCAGGCCGTGTGATGCGAAGTCCATGGAAGATGCAACTCCCTCAGTACGCCGTCGAGTTGTCGACCTTGAAGTGGTACAGCTGCCGGGCCGAGCCGTAGCGGCGGAAGTCGGCGGGGTCCTCGTCGAACTCCGCCGTCTTCAGCAACTCGGCCAGTTCCGTGAGGTGTTCGTGCCGCATCTCCCTCTCCACGCAGTCCGCGCCGAGGGACTTGACCGTGCCCTTGACGTAGATCCGGGCCTCGTAGAGGGAGTCGCCGAGGGCGTCACCCGCGTCGCCGCAGACCACCAGCCGTCCCGCCTGTCCCATGAACGCGCTCATGTGGCCGACGTTCCCTCCGACGACGATGTCCACGCCCTTCATCGAAATCCCGCACCGGGCCGCCGCGTTGCCCTCGATCACCAGGAGCCCGCCGTGCGCGGTGGCCCCGGCGGACTGGGAGGCGTCGCCGCGCACCCGGACGGTGCCGGACATCATGTTCTCGGCGACGCCGACTCCGGCGTTGCCGTGCACGGTGACCGTGGCGTACTGGTTCATGCCGGCGCAGTAGTAGCCGACGTGGCCCTCGATGTCGACGCTCACCTCGTCCTTGAGACCGCAGGCGACGCTGTGGGCGCCCCGAGGGTTCAACACCCGCCAGGACGCGACCGGTTGGGGAGCGTGGAGCGCCTGGTTGAGATCGCGGACGGTGGAGGCCGCGAGGTCGGCGACCTCCGCCCCGGTCAGCGCTGCCATACGTACACCTCTTCCGGCTCGGGTTCGAAGATACGGGCGTGCTCGATGCCCGGCAGGACGTCCAGGGCGCGGTACTCGGAGGCCATCGCCACCCAGGCGTCGGTCTCGGCGACCAGCGCGGGCTTGCAGGCGATGGCGTCGCGGACCACCGCGAAGGAGTCGGCGGTGGAGACCAGCAACGTGTAGAAACCGTCGAAGCGCTCGCACAGCAGCCGCAGCGCCTTCTCCAGGTCGGTGCCGCGGGCGAGGTGGTGGGCGACGAAGCGGGCACCGACCTCGGAGTCGTTCTCGCTGTCGAACTCCACGCCCTGAGCGCGGAGTTCACGGCGGATGGTGGCGTGGTTGGCGAACGACCCGTTGTGGACCAGGCATTGACCGGGGCCGACGGAGAAGGGGTGCGCGCCTTCGGGGGTGACGGCCGACTCGGTGGCCATCCGGGTGTGGCCGACGCCCTGGTAGCCGGTCACTCCGGCGAGCCCGAACGACTCGGCCAACTGGATCGGATTTCCGGTGCCCTTGAGTACGGCGAAGCCCTCCCCCGAGCCGATGACGGTGGCCTGTGGCAGCGCGGTCGCGATGGTGGCCAGCAACTCGGCGACCGGCGACTCCGCGTGGACCACTGTCGTGGCGTCGGCGGCGACAACCACCGCGTCCGGCAGGGCGGTTGACGCCCCCTGCGGGGTCACTCCGAGCAGGGAGACGACAGCGCGCCCTGGCGGCGACAGACGCGGGTCGCCGTAGACCGCGACGCCCGCCGAGTCCGGGCCGCGTTCGACGACCTGGCCCAGCATGGCGGTGAGCAGTTCGCCGAGCCGGTGTTCGAGGGAGGGCTCACGGAGATGGAGCCCGACGATTCCGCACATGCGGCTCTCTTCCGACGAGGAGGAACGGGATGGGATGGGGAGGAACGGGCGGGTCAGAAGGCGGTGAGGTAGCGGTCCAACTCCCAGGCGCCGACCGTGCCGTGCCAGTCGAAAAACTCCTGGCGCTTGACCTCGCCGAAGTACCCGCTGACGCCGGGGCCCGCCGCGTCGAGGGCTCCGCCGATCACCGGGTCGGCGGCCAGTGCCTCCACGGCGTGCAGCAGGGTCGGCGGCAACTCGGGGCGGGACGCCGTAACCGCCGCGTCTCCCGGTTCGCCGGGGTCGAGGGCTCGCTCGATGCCGTCGAGTCCGGCTGCCAGGGCCGCGGCTGCCGCGAGGTAGGGGTTGGCGGAACCGTCGCCGCCGCGCAGCTCGACGCGGTTGCCGTCGGGGACGCGGATGAAGTGGGTGCGGTCGTTGCCGCCGTAACCCGCCTTGCGGGGTGACCAGGTGGCGCCCGAGCGGGTCGAGACCGCGCCGGTGCGCTTGTACGAGTTGACGGTGGGCGCGATGACGGCCTGGAGGGCGCGGGCGTGGTCGAGGATGCCGCCGACGAAGGAGTAGGCGAGCGGGGACAGGCCGAGGCCCCGGGTGTCGGAGGCGTCGGGGAAGGCGGGTTCGCTCCCCCGCCACAGCGACAGGTGCATGTGCATCCCGGAGCCGGTGCGGTCGGTGAACGGCTTCGGCATGAACGTGGCTGTCATGCCCCGCTGTTCGGCCAGTACCGACACCAAGTACCGCATGGTGATGACCCGGTCGGCGGTGGTGAGGGCGTCGGCGTAGGCGAAGTTCTGCTCGAACTGCCCGTTGCCGTCCTCGTGGTCGTTGGCGTAGTTGCCCCAGCCGAGGGAGTTCATCGCCTTGGATACGGCGGTGAGGTGGTCGTACATCCGGGTCAACCCCCGGGCGTCGTAACAGGGTTGGGCGGCTGTGTCGCGGCTGTCGGCGACGGAGAGCGTGCCGTGTTCGTCGCGGTGGACGAGGAAGTACTCGATCTCCGCGCCGACCGCGAGGGACAGTCCGAGTTCGGCGGCGCGGGCCAGTACGGCGCGCAGGATGATGCGGGGTGCGTACGGCCAGGGCTTGCCCTCGACGTGCGGGTCGCAGTGCACGAGGGCGAGTCCGGGGCGTACGAAGGGCAACGGGGTGTAGGAGGCGGCGTCCGGGAGCGCCATGACGTCCGGGTCGCTGGGCTGCTGACCGAGCGCGCCGGCGGCGTAGCCCGCGAATCCGACGCCCTCGGACTGGAGTTCCTCGACCGCCTCGACGGGGACGAGTTTGGCGCAGGGTTTGCCCGCGAGGTCGACGAAGACGGCCAGGACGAACTCGATGCCGTCGGCGCGGACTTGGGCGGCGAGGTCGGGTGCGGGGTCGGCCGCTGATGCCGGGCCGGTGGTCGTGGGCGGTGCGGCTGCGGTGTCCATCGCCATGGGAGGCTCCCAGCATCCAGGGTTTCCTGATGTGAATCCCTATTTCCCATCAGGAAACTCCGTCGCGATTACGGCCCCATTTCCCGTAGGGAAGCACCCTGTTGCCGGTTCCGGGCGCCCCGGCGCCGAAAGATCGGCAATCTCCTGTGCGGATATGGCGTTCTCATATTTCGATAGGTAGCCTCTCATCCGTTCGTCACGTCTCGCCGGGGAGGCCGTCATGGCAGGCACGATGCAGGGCAAGGTCGCCGTGATCAGCGGAGGTTCGACCGGCGTGGGGCGGGCCGTCGGTGCAGTGCTCGCCGAGAACGGGGCGGAGGTGATCCTGCTCGCCCGCCGCGCCGACCGGCTGGAAGGGGCGGCGCGGGAGATGCCGGGTTCGGTGCTGACGATCCCGACCGACGTCAGCAGCGGCGACAGCTTCCGTGCGGCGTTCGCTCAGATCGAGGAGCGGTTCGGGCGGGTGGACATCCTGGTGAACAGTGCCGGCGCCGCCCGCATCCGCGCCATCGAGGACACCGCCGACGAGGACATCCACAGCTGCATCGGCACCAACCTCCTGGGCCCGATCCACACGATCCGCTCGGCGGTGCCGCTGCTGCGGGCGGCGGGAGGCGGTGACATTCTCAACATCTCCTCCGAGATCACGCTGGACCACATGCCGCTGGTGGCGATGTACGCGGCCGGCAAGCACGGCCTGAACGGCTTCACCGCCGCGATGCACAAGGAGCTGCGCGGCGACGGAATCCGGGTCGCCCTGGTGATCCTGGGCTCGATATCGGACAGCGCCTTCATCGAGAACTTCCCCGGCGAGGACCGGCAGCGCGCCGCGCCGGTATGGGAGGCGGACGGCTATCTGACCAGGGTGGGAGCCATGAAGCCACTCCCCTCCGCGACCGTCGCCCGGGTCATGTTCCAGTTGCTCAGCACCCCGCCCGAGGTCGTCCAGGACGTGGTACACATTCGTCCGGCGGGCTGAGGGCCCGCCCACGCACCACACTCCGGCCCGCGCCCATGCGCCGCACCCCGGTCGCCCCGCGCGCCACCGTCCGGTCGACCCACGCATCGGGATCCGCCACCCCATAAGCCGGCCTTATGAGGTCATAGACCGGACCCGCATACCGACTTAGGCATGCCTTAGTTTAGGCTTCCCGTCGAGTCGCCTGTTTTCGCTCGAAGGGAACCTGATCATGCCGCGCCCCCTGCGGGTAGCCATCGTCGGAGCCGGCCCCGCCGGGATCTACGCCGCCGACGCCCTGCTCAAGTCCGAGGTGGCCGCCGAACCCGGCGTGTCCATCGACCTCTTCGAGCGGATGCCCGCGCCCTTCGGCCTGATCCGGTACGGCGTCGCCCCCGACCACCCGCGCATCAAGGGCATCATCAAAGCCCTGCACCAGGTCCTGGACAAGCCGCAGATCCGCCTCTTCGGCAACGTCGACTACCCGACCGACATCAGCCTGGACGACCTGCGCAGCTTCTACGACGCGGTGGTCTTCTCCACCGGCGCCACGGCCGACCGCGACATGTCCATACCGGGCATCGACCTCGACGGCTCCTACGGCGCCGCCGACTTCGTCTCCTGGTACGACGGCCACCCGGACGTCCCGCGCACCTGGCCGCTGGAGGCCGAGAAGGTCGCCGTCCTCGGTGTCGGCAACGTGGCCCTCGACGTGGCCCGCGTCCTCGCCAAGACCGGCGACGAACTGCTGCCGACCGAGATCCCGCCGAACGTCCACGAGGGCCTCAAGGCCAACAAGGCGCTGGAGGTCCACGTCTTCGGCCGCCGCGGCCCGGCGCAGGCGAAGTTCTCCCCGATGGAGCTGCGGGAGCTGGACCACTCCCCGAACATCGAGGTCATCGTCGACCCCGAGGACATCGACTACGACGAGGGCTCGATCACCACCCGGCGCGGCAACAAGCAGGCCGACATGGTCGCCAAGACCCTGGAGAACTGGGCGATCCGCGATGTCGGCGACCGCCCGCACAAACTGTTCCTGCACTTCTTCGAGTCCCCCTCCGAGATCCTCGGCGAGGACGGCAAGGTCGTCGGCCTGCGTACCGAGCGCACCGCGCTGGACGGCACCGGCAACGTCAAGGGCACCGGCGAGTTCAAGAACTGGGACGTCACCGCGATTTACCGCGCGGTCGGCTACCTCTCCGACAAACTCCCCAAGCTCCCCTGGGACATCGACTCGGGCACCGTCCCCGACGAGGGCGGCCGGGTCATCCAGGAGACCGGCGAGCACCTCCAGTCGACGTACGTCACCGGCTGGATCCGGCGCGGCCCCGTCGGCCTGATCGGCCACACCAAGGGCGACGCCAACGAGACGGTCGCCAACCTGCTCGACGACCACGCCAACGGCCGTTTGCACACGCCTGTCTCGCCCGACCCCGAGGCCGTGGAGGCGTTCTTCGCCGAGCGCGACGTCCGCTTCACCACCTGGGACGGCTGGTACCGACTGGACGCCGCCGAAAAGGCGTTGGGCGAGCCGCAGGGCCGCGAGCGCGTGAAGCTCGTCGAGCGTGAGGACATGCTCAGGGCGAGCGGCGCGTAAGCCTCGCTCCCGCACAGCTGAGACCGAGGGGCCCGGCGGCCGTACCGCCGGGCCCCTCGCGCATGTCAGCTCGCGGTCCTGCCGTACCGCGCGAACACGGTGTGCCCCGCCTCCTCCGCCGCCAGGCACTCCAGGTGGACGGGCGGACCGCCCGCCGGGAAGAGCCGTTCGCCGGTGCCGACGACTGTGGGGAAGGTGATCAGCCGGTACTCGTCGACCAGATCCTCCGCCATCAGCGTGCGTACGACGCTCAGGCTGCCGATGACGATGACGTCCCGCTCCTCGCGCTTCACGGCGTCGACGAGGTCGCCGTCGAGGACGCTCGAATGCGACCACGCCGACACATCGGTCAGGGTGCGGGACGCGACCAGCTTCCTCCCGGCGTTCATCCGCGCGGCGAACGGGTCGTCGCGGCCCGGCCACAACTGGGAGAACGCCTCCCAGGTCCTGCGGCCGAGCAGCATGACCCCGTCGTCGAGGGTGCTGCCCAGCCGGAACTTGTCGCCGCCGATCGCCTCTCGGCCGTAGCGGAACATCCAGCCCCCGTTCGGGGTGCCCTCGGACCCGTCGGGGTCGGACACGATCCCGTCCAGGGTGGTGAACTGAATGACGATGACGCTCATGATGGGTGTCCTTTCGGTCGGTGCTCACCGGTACGTACCGGCGGCGTCGGCCGAACTCATCGGTGCGGGCGCGGTCAGTCCGAGAAAATCCGTCGCGGCAGGTCGAAAGCCGCCAGCACCTGCGGATCGGTGAAGACGACGTTGCGGGTGACGCGTCCGCCGGCGACCGTGAACACCTGAATACTGTGCAGCCACCGGTCTCCATCGCTGCCCGACGCGTACGCGGCAAGCGCTGGTTGCCCGTTGGCGACGAGTCGCCTCAACGCCCAGTCCGCGCCCCGGAGTTCGAAGACCCGGCGCATGAACGCGCCGTAGTGCTCGGTGCCCCGGAACCAGAGCGGCAGCGGCGGCATCTCCAGGACCACGGCGTCCGCCAACAGCCGTACCAGGGCGGGGACATCGGCCGCCTCGAACGCCCGCAGGTAGCGGTCGACGACCTCGCGTGCCCCGGGGTCGTCCGGTTCGGCGATCGTGTCGCCGTCGCCCACGTCCGTGAGGGTCGCGCGGGCGCGCTGGAGTGTGCTGTTGACGGCCGGGACGGTGGTGTCGAGCTGGTCGGCGACCTCGGCGGCGCTGAACTGCAGCACCTCGCGCAGTACGAGCACGGCCCGCTGCCGCGCGGGCAGTCGTTGCAGGGCGACGATCAGCGCGAGCCGCATGTCGGCGCGGGCCTCCACGTCGTAGCGCGCGTCGGGGAAGGGTTGCAGCCAGGGGATGTCGGTCGCCGGGGTGAGCGGTGTCCCGGGGTCCTCGCTCGGTGCGCCGAGGCCGGACGGGAGGGGTCGGCGTGCCCGTCCTTCGAGCGCGGTGAGGCACACGTTGGTGGCGATGCGGTACAACCAGGTCCGTATGGACGCGCGTGCGGGGTCGTACCGCTCGCGGGCCTTCCACGCGCGCAGCATCGTCTCCTGCACCAGGTCCTCGGCCTCGTGGAACGAGCCCAGCATCCGATAGCAGTACGCCACCAACTCGCCCCGGTACGGCTCGAAGTCCACCCGCCCATCATGGCGTACGGGCCTGCTAACGTCCCCCGGTGTTCTCCCTCCTCGAACCTCCGTTCTTCTCCCGCCTGCGCGACGCGCGCCGGATACTCGTCGCCGGTGCGGGCGGCGGTTTCGACGTCTACGCCGGGCTGCCGCTGGCCCTCGCCCTGCGCTCGGCCGGCAAGGAGGTGCACCTCGCCAACCTGTCCTTCGCCGATCTGTACGGCCTCGACCAGGACGTGTGGGTGGACCAGGACGTCGCCGCCGTACGCCCCGACACGGAGGCACGCGGCGACTACTTCCCCGAGCGGTCCCTTGCACGGTGGCTCGACCTGCGCGACATGCCGTCCACGGTGTACGCGTTCCCCCTGACCGGTGTGCGGCCGCTGCGGGACGCGTACCGCACGCTGATCGGGCATCTCGGCGGTGTCGACGCCGTCGTGCTGGTGGACGGTGGGACCGACATCCTGATGCGGGGCGACGAGCACGGGCTGGGTACGCCGGAGGAGGACATGGTCAGCCTCGCGGCGGTGAACGGGCTCGACGAGGTGCCGGCGCGGCTGGTGGCGTGCCTCGGGTTCGGAGTGGACGCGTATCACGGGGTCAGCCACTCGCTGGTGCTGGAGAATCTGGCCGCACTCGATCGCGAGGGTGCCTATCTCGGCGCGTTCTCCGTGCCGCGTGAGAGCCGCGAGGGGCAGCTGTATCTCGATGCGGTGGCTCATGCCCAGGAGTGCACGCCGGACCATCCGAGCATCGTCAACGGTTCCGTGGCGGCGGCCGTACGCGGGGACTTCGGTGACGTCCGTTTCACCGAACGCACGCGCGGCGGGGAGCTGTTCATCAATCCGCTGATGGCGCTGTACTTCTGCGTGGACGCGCCGGGGCTCGCGCGCCGCAACCTCTATCTCGACCGGTTGGAGCGGACCGCGCTCATCCGCCAAGTGAGCTCCCTCATCGAGGAGTTCCGCGACGAACTGCCCCGACAGCGGCCACCGCGCGCCTATCCCCACTGACCGCCGGGAATCGACCGTCTCCTTCACCGAGAGGGCACACGACAAGCTCCGCAAAGCTTTGCGCAATGCCTATGCAGACGCGTTTCCACCGGCTAGCTTGTGCGACAGCCCGCAGGTCGACGGAGACTTGTACGGCCGAAAGGAGCAGATCATGGGACATCTGCGATTCCCCTCAAGAGTGCCGGTCATCGCCGTGACGGGAGCGGCCCTGCTGGTCGCCGGGTGCACGTCGACCAAGAGCGGTGGGTCGGACACCGGCGCCTCCTCCGGTGGCAAGGTCTCCATCGGGCTGGTGACCAAGACCAACAGCAATCCCTACTTCGTCAAGCTGCGCGAGTCGGCGCAGGCCGAGGCGGACGCGAAGGGGGCCAAGCTCATCGCCCTGGCGGGCAAGTTCGACGGTGACAACCAGGGCCAGGTCGACGCGATCAACAACCTGGTCACCCAGGGCGTCAAGGGCATCCTCATCACTCCGAGCAACTCCACCGGCGTACTCGGCGCCATCAAGGCCGCCCGCGACAAGGGCGTCCTCGTCATCGCGCTGGACACCGCGACCGATCCGGCCAGTGCCGTGGACGCCACGTTCGCCACCGACAACCAGGCCGCGGGCGTCAAGCAGGGCAAGTACGTCAAGGCCGCCCTGGGAAGCAGGAAGCCCGCCGTCGTGCTGCTCGACGGCACGCCCGGCTCCACCGTGGACGACCTGCGGCACAAGGGATTCCTGGAGGGCTTCGGGCTCACGAGCGGTTCTTCGGAGATCAAGGGGACCGCAGTCACCAACGGTGACCAGACCAAGGCGCAGACCGCGATGGAGAACCTGTACCAGCGCGACCACGGGATCAACGCCGTCTACACGATCAACGAGCCCGCCGCCGCCGGCGCGGCTCAGGCGCTGAGCGGCAAGACGGGTGTCGTCATCGGCTCCATCGACGGCTCCTGCACGGGTGTGGCCAACGTCAAGAGCGGCAAGTTCGCCGCCACCGTCATGCAGTTCCCGAAGAAGATGGCGCAGGACGGCGTCGACGCCGTCGTGAACTTCGCCAAGAACAACAAGAAGCCCTCGGGGTTCGTCGACACCGGGTCCCAGCTCATCACCGACAAGCCCGCGGCCGGACTGGACTCCAAGGACACCGCCTGGGGTCTGAAGAACTGCTGGGGCTGATCCGTGACCACCACGCACACCTCCCCCGCGACGCCCGAGGCCCCCGCCGCCCGGCCCCCGGTCAAGTCGCTGCTCGCGCGAATCCTCGGCAACGCCGCGGCGGGCCCGCTGGCCGCCCTGGTCATCGCCGTGATCGTGTTCGCGCTGACCACCAACACGTTCTTCAACCTCGACAACGGGTCGCTGATCGTGGAGCAGTTCCTGGTCGTCGGCACGCTCGCCCTCGGCCAGACCCTCATCATCCTGACCGCCGGCATCGACCTGGCCAACGCGGCCATCATGGTCCTCGGCACCCTCGTCATCGCCAAGCTGGGCCAGCACTCCCTTCCCGGGGGCCTCGCCCTCCTTGTCGGCGTCGTGCTGTGCACCGCCATCGGTGCCGTGTCCGGCACGTTGGTGACCCGGCTGCGGCTGCCCCCGTTCATCGTCACCCTCGGCGTGCTCAGCGTGCTGACGGCCACCGGTCAGTTGTTCGCCAACGGTGAGAGCTTCGCCGTCTCCTCCGGTGTGCTGACCTTCCTGGGCAAGCGCTCCTACCTGTTCGGCCGGATCGAGGTCACGTACGGCATGGGCGTGGCGATCGTCCTCGTCGTCGGTCTGTGGTTCCTGCTCACCCAGACCTCCTGGGGCCGCAACGTGTACGCCGTCGGCGACGACGAGGAAGCCGCCAGACTGACCGGCATCAACACCCGGCGCACCCTGCTGAGCGTGTACGTGCTGGCCGGGTTCGTCTACGCCGTCGCCGCCTGGCAGGCACTTGGCCGCATCCCCAACGCCGACCCGAACGCCTTCCAGACCGGCAACCTGGACAGCATCACCGCCGTGGTGATCGGCGGCACCAGTCTCTTCGGCGGGCGCGGCGGCATCCCCGGCACCGTCCTGGGCGCCCTGGTCGTCACCGTCCTGACCAACGGGTTGACCCAGGCCGGCATCGACAGCCTCTACCAGCAGGTCGCCACCGGCATCCTCGTCATCGTCGCCGTCGCGGTCGACCGTGTCGTCCGCAGGAGGGCAGCATGAACCAGCCCCGATCAGACGCCGCGTCCGCCCAGGCGCCCGCGCCGCACACCGCCGACGTGGTGATGAGCGCGAGCGGACTGGTCAAGCGCTACGGCAATGTCGTGGCCATCAGCGAGTCCGACTTCGAGATCCGCGCCGGTGAGGTCCTGGCCGTCGTCGGGGACAACGGCGCGGGCAAGTCGAGCCTGATCAAGGCCCTCACCGGAGCCCTCGTCCCGGACGCGGGAACCATCGAACTGGACGGTCGGCCGGTGCACTTCCACGGGCCGCGCGACGCACGCGCGGCGGGTATCGAGACCGTCTACCAGACCCTTGCCGTCGCCCCGCAGATGGACATCGCCACGAACCTCTTCCTCGGCCGACCCCTGCGTCGTGAGGGCTTCCTGGGCTCGGGGCTGCGCATGCTCGACCACAAGAGGATGCGCGCCCAGGCCGCCGAGCAGCTCGACCGGCTCGGCATCGCCACCATCCAGGACATCACCCAGCTCGTCGGCACCCTGTCCGGCGGCCAGCGGCAGGCGGTGGCGGTGGCTCGGGCAGCCATGTTCGGCACCCGGCTGATCATCATGGACGAGCCGACCGCGGCCCTCGGCGTGCGGGAGTCCCGTCAGGTCCTGGACCTCATCGCGCGAATCCGCGACCGAGGCGTCCCCGTCGTCCTCATCAGCCACGACATGCCACAGGTCTTCGAGATCGCCGACCGCATCCACGTGCACCGCCTGGGCAAGCGCGTCGCCGTGGTCTCGCCCAAGACCCGCACGATGACCGAAGTGGTGGGCCTGATGACCGGCGCACTGCGGATGGGAGCCGACGGCACACTCCTGGAGAGCACGACTCAGCACATGCCCGAGGAGAAGCCCGCCTCCCCCCACCCGTCGGAGTCCCCCGAATGACGATCACCGGCAGCCACCGCACCGGCGGGCAGACCGGCCCGAGCGGCACCCCGCTCTACGGGAACCCCTCCCTCGACGCCCTCGCGGAGCGGGCCCTGCACCTGGCCCGAAGCGGCCGGGCGCTCCTCGGCATCGTCGGCGAGCCCGGAGCCGGCAAGTCCACGTTCGCGGAACAACTCCTGGCCCGACTGGACAAGGAACAGCCGGGGTCGGCGGTGGCCGTGTCCATGGACGGATTCCACCTCGCCCAGAAGGTCATCGAGGCCCGGGGGCAGATGGCCGACAAGGGCACGATCGACACCTTCGACGCCGACGGCTTCGTCGCCCTCCTGCACCGTACGCGCGCCGAAACCGAACACACCGTGTGGTGGCCGGAGTTCGACCGCGACCTTGAGGACGCGGTGTCGGGGGCTGTCGACGTCGTGGCACACCACCAACTGGTCATTGTCGACGGCAACTTCCTGCTGGCCACGCGGGATCCCTGGCGGCGGGCCAAGCACCTGCTGGACGAGACCTGGTTCCTGGATGCCCTTCCGGAGCCCCGGCGCGAGCGGCTCGTCCGCCGCTACATCAGCCACGGCTTCACCCCTGATGCCGCACGCGCCAAGGCCCTTGGGGTCGACGAGGACACCAGTGCCCTCATCCGCAGCACCGTTTCACGGGCTGACCTCGTGCTCGGCGAGCTTGGATAAGATCCGGACATGGCAGGCAGAGCACCCCGGCAGACACCCACCATGTCCGATGTGGCCCGTCGGGCGGGCGTATCCGTGTCGACGGTGTCGCATGTGCTCAACAAGACCCGGCCGGTGGCCTCGGCGACGGTGCGCAACGTGCTGGATGCCGTCGCCGAAACCGGTTACGTTCCCGATCCGGTCGCCCGCGCCCTGGACAGCACGGGGTACGGGACCATAGGCCTCGCCATGTCCGCGCTGTCGAACCCCTACTTCAGCAACGTCGTGCACGGGATCGACCGGCACGCCTCGGCCGCCGGCTACTCGGTGCTGATGGCGGACACCCACGACGAGGCCGACACGGAGATCAAGGCGGTCAGCGAGCTCCTGCGCCGCAGGGTCAGCGCGATCATCCTGGCCGCCTCCGGTGACGGGGCCCAGGCCATCAGGTACGCCGACAAGGTCGACGTACCCGTCATCGCCATCGACCGGTTCGTTCCCGCCGCCGTCGACCAGGTCGCCGTCGACAACACCGAACCCACCGCGATCCTCGTGGACCATCTGGCGTCCGTCGGACACACCCGCATCGCCATGATCATCGGACGTGACGGCCTCACCACCACTCTTGAACGCAGCGACGGCTACCGGCTCGGCCTGCGCCGCAACGGCATCGACGCCGACCCGTCCTACGCGGTGGACGGCGACTCCAGCGAAGAGGGCGCGGAAGCGGCCATCGGGCAGCTCCTGTCGCTCCCGGAGCCACCCACGGCTCTGGTGGTGGGCAACAACCGCATGACGATCGGTGCCATGCGCGCTCTGCGCGACTCCGGTCTGACGGTGCCCGGCGACATGGCCCTCGTGTCGTTCGACGACTTCGAATGGGCCGACCTCTTCCACCCGCGGCTGACCGCCATGGCCCAACCCGCCCTGTCCATCGGGGAACAGGCCGTCTCCATGGCCCTGTCCCGGATCACGTCCCCCACGCTGCCACCGCGCAAGGTCACCATCAATCCGGCGTTCATGCACCGCGAATCGTGCGGCTGCCCGCCGTCCGATTCCTGACGGACGAGGGATCGCGGGCCGGTCGGTCAGCCCGTGGTCGGTGTCAGCGCCTGTTCGGCCCAGATGGTCTTGCCGGTCGCGGTGTGCCGGGTACCCCAGCTCGTGGTGAGCTGGGCGACCAGGAGCAGGCCTCGGCCGCCTTCGTCGAAGATCCGCGCCGGGCGCAGGTGGGGCGAGGTGGAGTTGCCGTCGGAGACCTCGCAGATGAGCGTACGGTCGTGGATCAGGCGGAGTTGGATCGGCTCGGCGCCGTAGCGGATCGCGTTCGTGACCAGCTCGCTGACGACCAGTTCGGTGACGAAGCCCTCCTCCGTCAGCCCCCAGGCGTCCAGTTGGGCGGCGGCGAGCCTTCGGGCCTCGGAGACGACCTCGAAGTCGGCGGCCAGGTCCCAGACTTGGACGTGGTCGGCGTCCAGGGCCTTCGTGCGCGCCAGCACCAGGGCGGAGAGCACCTGGTCGCAGCGGTCCTCCAACGTGGAGTGCGAGCCCGTCAGCGCCTGCCGCAGCCGGGAGATGCCGAGGTCCGGGTCACGGTCGACGGCCTCGACGAGCCCGTCCGTGTACAGGGCGACGAGGGTGCCTTGCGGCAGTTCGAGTTCGGTGGTCTCGAAGGGCAGGCCGCCCACGCCCAGTACCGGGCCGACGCTGATGTCGACCACTCTCGTGGTGCCGTCGGGCAGGTCGAGGACGGGCGGGGGGTGGCCGGCGCTGGCGGCGGTCAGTATGCGCGACACCGGGTCGTAGACGGCGTACAGGCAGGTCGCCCCGGTTTCACCGGCGCCGCCACGGCCGCCGTTCTCGTCGTCACCGCCGAGGCGCAGGACCAGGTCGTCGAGGTGGGCCAGGAGTTCGTCGGGCGGCAGGTCGACGTCCGCGAGCGTCTGCACCGCGGTGCGCAGGCGCGAGGATGCCGAAGCTCACGCTCAGGACGGTGCCGACCAGGAGGGTGGCGAGCACGATCCAGAACGCGGGGCCGCTGAACGCGTCCTTCGGGGCCGTGCGCGCCAGGTGGATCCCGGCGCCGGCCATCGAGACGTACACCGTGACCGCGAAGACCGCGCCCAGCGTGCGGTGCAGACGGGTGGGTCGGCGTGCGGCGGTGAGGAGTTGGGCGGGGCCGAGCAGCATGAAGGCGCCGCCGAGGACCGAGTGCACGATCATCGGCACGAGGCTGTGGCGGTAGGGCTCGATCCGGCCGACGAGGGCGTCGGTGACGTAGCGCGGGGAGACGACGCGGCCCATGACCCATTCGCCGAGAGCGGGGGCGCCGGGGCGGGCGTAGGGCCACAGTTCGGTCATCGCGATCGGCGCGTAGGCCAGGCACACGACCGTCACCGCGATCATCGTGGCGCGGCGCCAGGTGCTGTTCGTCGGACGACGCACGGCGGCCCCCTGCCGGCTCATGGCCTCGGCCCGGCCCTCGATGGTCTCTTCTGGACTATCGAGACGGTAGAGGCGGGCGCCGTCGGGGTCAACGGTCCTGCGCCCGTTCGCCGCGGTGCTGTACCCACTGCCAGAAGTCGACCATCATCCGCTCGTACCGGATGCCGAACTCCAGCGCCTCGTGCTGTCCCGGGGTCAGCAACCCGCCCACGTCGTCGGCGAGTTCCTCGTAGCCGTGCAGGGTCCTCTCGTGCTCGCCGAGCTGGACCGGGGCGAGGACGTCGGGCCGCCCGCCGAACCACAGCTTGAGGATGCCGCGCTCCCTGGCCTCGACCGGCACGAACTCCGGGTCGTCCAGCCAGCTCCGGAGGGTGGCCCGGCCCTGGCCGGTGAGGGTCAGCACCCGGCGGTTACGGCCACTTTCCCGCCGTACCTGGAACAGCAGTCCGGCCTCCAGCAGCCGGTCGCACTGCGCGTACACCTGCGCGTGCGGCACCGACCAGAACGGCGCGACCGTACGCGCGGCCTCCGTCTTCACGTCGTACGGGCTCGCCTCGCCCAGTCTGTCGATGATGCCGAGGACGAGGAACGAGGAGGTGGTCAGCCGCGCGTCAGACATGCGGCGACCGTATCGCGGTGTCGAACGAATACTTGGGGTCCGCAAATGATGTGAACTGCCCCGCGACGGGTAGTTCTAACTCAGCTAGCCCTCAACTCAGCGCCTCTTCCGCGTGAACACCTCCACTCAAAGGAACTGTGGTCTTGGCTCTCGCGTACCCTGACGCCCCGTCAGCCCGTCGACCCGGGCGTACCTGGACTATTCGCATCACAGGTCACCGCGACCGTACCGCCTCGGTCAGCTGCTCCTCCGGGTGCGGCATGCCGGCCCGGTCGCGTGACATCGCGGCCCTGCGCCGCTTCGCCGAAGCCCATGCGGCGGCCCATGTCAGAGCGGCGACCGTACGCCCCGACGCGGCCTGCGGCTGCCGTCGCCAGCGGTGCGCGGCGCACGAGGGGACCCGGGTCGACTGCTCGGGCTCGGTGCTGCTCGTGCTGCGCCACGATCCCGCGGTCGGCCAGGTGTGGACCCTTTCCGAGGTCTGCGCGGCCTGCGCCTCGCTGATGACGCACACCCGCGTCGTCGGCAAGCCGCTGCCACGCACCCGGCCGCCGCGCGAGGAGACGGTCGTACCGCTGAAGGCGCCGTCCGCGACGAGCGCCCGCTCGGTACCGGCCGTGTTCAGCGCGCCCCCGCCCGAACCGGGCGTCCCGTCCCGGCCGGGCGCCGTGGACAGGCGTCGGGGTCGGTGAGTCCCGGTGGCACACGGAAGGGACCCGCCCCGAGCGGATGGTGGGCGGGTCCCGTCCGCCCCACCATTCTGGGGACAGGTCCACGTCAGAGGCACGCGTGAAACCCGCCCGCCCGGAGTGAACCGATCACACCCCGCGCGTATGCTCGCGCGGTATCCCAGGAAAATCGGGCATACGAGACTCCACGACCCCTGCCCGACCCCCCGCTTGACCCGCCAAGATCTCCGACGGTGATACTGGTGGGTCAGCACCGCCCCCGCCCGCAGATTGGCCTATGTCGAACTCCTCCACAGCTCCGCCCACGATCCCCCACACGGTGTGGCTGGCTCGCGGCCGCTACGTCGGGTCCGACGACGCCGCGGATGTCGTACGGCGACAGCTGCAACGGCTCAAGGACCGCGAGGTCATCGACGACCACCTGGAACCCGACGAGGACCAGGATCGGGATGCCGACAAGAGTCAGGATCACGATCATGTCCGTGATCCGCTCGACCGGGTCTTCGAGGCGCGGTGGCGGGTCGAGGGGACGGTGACCGTGCGGGCACGGTTGACGCTTCCGCACGTCCCGGAGCCCGGCTCCGGCCCTGGTTCCGGCTCTGCCGCCTCCGTCTCGGCGGAGGGTCAGGAGTGGGTCCTGGTCGCGGAGGCCGAGCGGGTCTGGGATCCTCGGTGGCCCTCCCCCGCGACCATGTTCTGGCCCGAGGACGCGGACGCCGGCTGGGACCATGTGACGGTTCCGGGGCTGCGCTTCCGGCAGGTCAATCCGCTGCCCTCCGACGAGAAGGATCTGCGGCGCCTGTTCCGGAGCTGCGCGCAGGACGGCTGGAGCATCCACGTCGTCGTGCACGAGGCCATGACCCCGGACGCGCAAGGCCGACTGCCCCTGGCGCGACTGCTGCCCGCGAGCCTCCAGCACCGCGTGGTGGAGCACCGGGCCACACCCGACCAACTACGGTCCGTCAACTGGGCGTTGCTGCGCGAGTTCGACTTCCAGGTGCCGCGCGGCGGTGCCGTGGTGCTGCCCACCAGTCCGGTGGCGCCCTCCTACGACGTGCGCGACTTCTCGGTGCGCAGCGTCTTCCTCGACGGTTCCGAGCCCACCGAACTCGTGGACGTGCTCTGCCGCTACGCCGCCTCCGCGCGTCCCCTGCCGGACGGCGGCCAGGAGGCCGTCACCGCGCTGCGCGAGCAGTGGAAGCTGATGACGATGGAGGAGGAACTGGCCCGGGAGCGCAGGCTCGTGGCCATGTACGCCGAGGCGCTCGAAGCGATGACGAAGTCCCGAGACCTGTACCGGGAGTCCGCGGACCGGGCCAACGAGGCGCTGGCCGCGCTGCGCGACTCCGCCGGCGCCTCCGTGCCCGGAGCGCCGACTCCGCCGGGCGGGTCGCCGTTCCAGCGGACGTTCGGTCGGCTGAGGGACGCGACGAAGGCTCTGCGCCCCGCGCCGCCGACCGACAGCGACCGTGCTGATCCGCCGAGTGACGGCGGTCGCTCGGCCGAGGAGCAGTAGGCGATCGGTGTCGGGGCCGAGGAAACGTCGTTCCTCAAATGACTCCCAGGCCCCTCGGGTATGCCGAAGGCCTACGCAGCGCAATGCCGGTGGTGAAAATAGACCACTATTGGTGATCAGCGCCCACGCGCCCCCGCCGCACCCCGGCCTAGCTTGGCGGCATGCCGATGCAACCCTGGTTCCGCGATGCCAAGTTGGGCATCTTCGTCCACTACGGGATCTACGCCGTCGACGGTGTGCCGGAGTCCTGGTCGTTCTACACGGGCCAGGTCCCGCACGGCCAGTACATGCGGCAGCTCGACGGGTTCACCGCCGCACGCTACGAACCTCGGGCCTGGGCACGGCTGTTCGCGCGGGCGGGTGCCAAGTACGCGGTGCTGACCGCGCGTCACCACGACGGCGTCGCCCTGTGGGACTCGGCCCACGGTGACCTGGACGTGGTCCGCCGCACCCCGGCGGGCCGTGACCTGATCGGGCCGTACGCGGAGGCGCTGCGCGAGGAAGGTCTCAACGTCGGTCTGTACTACTCCCATTCCGACTGGAACCACCCCGACTACGCCAGCACGGTGCACCCCCATCCGCCCGACGAGGAGACACGCACCAACCCGTACGCCTCCGCACGGCCCGGCCACGAGTCCCCGGCCGCCTGGGCCCGCTACCTCGCCTACCGCAACGGCCAGGTCGGCGAGTTGGTCGACCGCTTCCGGCCCGACCTGCTGTGGTTCGACGGCGAGTGGGAGCGCAGCGAAGAGCAGTGGGGCATGCGGGAGTTGGCCGAGCAGATTCTCGCCGGAAACCCCGACACCGTCCTCAATGCCCGCATGCTCAGCTACGGCGACTACGCGACGCCCGAGCAAGGGGTGCCGTTGCAAGCCCCGGACGGGCCTTGGGAGTTGTGTCTGACGGTCAACGACTCATGGGGTTTCCAGCACCAGGACGAGCATCACAAGTCGGTGCGGCAGCTGGTGCGTTACTTCACGGAGACGATCGGGATGGGCGGCAATCTGCTGCTCGACGTGGGCCCGAGGGAGGACGGGACGATAACGCCCGCGCAGACGGAGCGACTTGAGGGGCTCGGCGGGTGGATCGCCCGGCACTCCGAGGCGGTGTACGGCACGGTCGCCGGTCTGCCCGCCGGGCACCACTACGGGCCCAGCACCCTCTCCGCCGACCGCCGCACGCTGTACCTGGTGTGCTTCGATCCGCCGCGCGAGTCGGTGTCGGTGCGCGGCCTGCGTACGCCCGTCAGGCGGGTCACCGTTCTCGGCACCGGCGCCGAACTCGGCCACGACGTCATCGGCGGCCTCGGTGACGTGCCGGGCGTGACGTGGATCGACGCCCCTGGCGCGGCCGACGTGGACGAGCGGGCGACGGTCCTGGCGGTCGAGCTGGACGGGGAGTTGGACGTGTACCGGGGGGCGGGTCGGGACTGAGGCATACACCACCCGTAACACCGGCCCGCACAGCCGGCCTTCAGGTCCCGCCCACCCGTGCCCGAACCGCCCTGGGTGAAGCCCCCAGTTCACGTCGGCACGCCTTGTTGAAGGCCTGCAGATCACCGATGCCGACGGCGGCCGCGATCGCCGGGACGGACAGCGTCGACTCGCGCAGCAGGTGCCGGGCGCGTTCCATGCGGCGGTGCCGGATGTAGGCGACGACCGTGGTGCCGGTCTCGGCGCGGAACAGGCGGATGAGGTGGTTGTGCGAGACGCCGGCCGCGTGGGCCACGTCGGGGACGGTCAGTTGGGCCGCCAGGTTCGATTCGATGTGCGCCACCGCGAGGGCGAAGGCCGGGTGGGGGCCGGTGGTTCCGCCCGCGGCCGGGGTCGCGAGGTCCGCCACGCGCCACAGGACGGTCCACAACTCCGCTGCCGCGCGGGCGGAGTTGCGCGGCGCCGCCGCCACGGCCCGCTGCATCAGGTCGGTCAGCACCGGCGTCTGCGTACCGGCGTCCTGCATCACGGGCACGGTCAGCCGCTCACCGGCCGACGGGAGTTCCAGGTGGGCGAAGAGATGCTCGGAGCGGCCCCGGTAGTGGAACCGCACCAGCGCGCCGGGCGGCACCAGGCTCACATGGCCGGGCCTGATCTCGTGCGCCACACCGTCGACGGTCAACTCCGCCTCGTAGCGGTACAGGTGGAGCTGCCAGAGGTCGGGCAGCCGGAACACGTCGCGCGGGCTCACCGTCCCGTGCACGCCCACGCCGAGGCTGGCCACGCGCGGTGGGGCGTCGAGGCCGATCCGTACGTGGGTTCCGGTGCCGATGGTCGCGCTCACGGTGAAAACGTACCAGTGCCTGACAAGGGGTCGGGGCCTGTCAAGGCTCTTCGAAGCGTTCGGGTGTGATGTTCTTCTCGTCGGCCATACCGGGGCCGTAACCGGGCATCCGGATAGGGCACATGCCATGCGGCCACACCGGAAAAAGGGGCGCCAGTGGACTCGACCACAACCGTGATCGTCATCGCCGCGGTGCTCGCGGTGATGCTGCTCGCCGTGGCCGTCGGAGTGCTGGTGCGGCTCGTCCGTACGCGGCGCACCATGCGGCGCGCGGGGCTTCCGACCGGCCCCAAATGGGTTTTCTGGGGTGCCGTCCTCTACTTCGTACTGCCGACCGACCTGATGCCCGATCCCGTGTATCTGGACGACATCGCCGTACTTCTCCTCGCTCTTCGCACGATGCGCAACTCCCTCGGCGAGCAGGAGAAGGGGCTGCCGGGCGACCTCGACTGACCCCGATGTGCGGAACGGGCTCCTTCCTGTGATTACGCAGCGTAAGGAAACCATTCACTCGTTCGATTCGTATAAGTCTCTGGAAGCAGACGGAAGTCAGCGGGCCAAGCGACCTCGCAGGGTGGCCACCGCTTGTACGAGGTAGTACCGACGAGGGAGAGACGATGCAACCGTTCGCGCTCAACTACGCTCGCCCGGCAGCACAGTTGGAGCTCACCGCTCCGTACAGCTACGACTCCGGACTGCAGTTGAACGTGCTCGCCGACGGACGGGTGGCCGCCCATGATCTCGCTCTGCTGAGAGAACTGGGGACCACGACGTCCACCGCGGGATCGAAGACTCACTTCGACGACTGAACGCGGAACGACGAAAATGACCGTCCTGGTCCTTACCTGCGAAGAGGACGTCACAGCGGACATGGTGGTGGTGCACCTCCACGCGTCCGGCGTCCCCGTGGTCCGGATCGATCCCGCCGACCTCACCGGCGGGGTCGCGCTCTCCGGGGAGTACGTCCACGGAGCCTTCCGCGGCCATCTGTCCGCCGGGGGGCGGCTGGTGAGCGTGAGCGGACTGCGGTCGATCTGGGTGCGCAGGCCGGGTGCCCCGGCGACCCGCGCACCCCAGCCCTCCGCGTGGCTGACCGAGGAGGCCTCACAGGCGCTCTACGGCATGCTCCGCGGCTCCGGCGCCCGCTGGATGAACCACCCCGACGCGTCCCGCCGCGCCCGGCACAAGCCCTGGCAGCTGCGTCTCGCGCAGCGCAGCGGCCTGCCCGTGCCGGCCACCCTCATCACCACGTTCCCGCAGGCCGCGCGCGAGTTCTCGCAGCGCTTCCCGGACCTGGTGGTCAAGCCGGTCTCCGGTGCCCACCCGCAGGATCCGCCCCGAGCGGTGCCGACGAGCCGGGTCGCGCCGGACACCGACTTCGCGGCCGTCGCGTTCGGCCCCACGCTGCTGCAACGCCGGATCGCCAAGCGCGCCGACATCCGGCTCACCGTGGTGGGCGACCGGATGCTCGCCGCCCGCACGGCGACCGCCCCGGACCCCGACCCCGCCGAGGTCGACGTCCGTTTCGCCGTGTCCGTGCAGCCCTGGTGCCCCACCGAGGTCCCGCCGCGCATCGCCGCGGCCGTCCTGACGTACATGCGGGACGCCGAACTGGCCTACGGCGCCTTCGACTTCGCCGAGGACGCCGACGGGACCTGGTGGTTCCTGGAGTGCAACCAGTCGGGCCAGTTCGGCTTCGTCGAGGCGGACACCGGCCAGCCGATCGCCCGGACCATCGCGGAGTGGCTGGCCCTGCCCGCCGCCTCGGAGCGGGAGGGCCTCGTCAACGGGTCGGACAGCGCGATCGCTTGAGCAGTAACGGTTCGCCTGAGGCGGAGGGGGTGAGCGCCCTGGGTCAGGAGTGGCGCTCAGCCCCGTATGTCCCCAGGAGGCTGCACACGGCGTCCTCCTCGACCGCGCGCACCTTGCGCAGCAGTTCCGGGTTCCCCGCCTGGTTCACCTGAGTTGTCAATGAGAAAGTGAGCGCGCGCCGGCCGTCGGGGGTCGCCGCGATCAACTGTGTGTAACCAAGGGTGTTCCCGGTATGTCCGAGAACCGCCCCGCAGCGGGTGTCGTAGCGGAAGAGGGCGAGTCCGGCGCTGTTGCGGCCGGGGCCGGCCGGTTCGGAGGCGCCGGGGATCCAGTGCCGCTGTTCCCGCACGGCCGCCTGAGAGGTGAGGGCCCCGGCGGCGTAGCCGCTGATGAACGCGGCCAGGTCGCGGGGCGAGGAGGTGATGCCGCCCGAGGCCCACACGCCCGACATGCCGATCGCCTCACTGACGTCCTCCGGTCCGGACGGTCCGCCGACGACGTATCCGTGCATGTACGGCTTCGGCATCGCGTACCCCTGGGGCAGGCTCGTGTCGTGCAGCCCCAGCGGCTTGTACACGTCGTGGCGCAGCAGGTCCTCGTAGCGTGCGCCGGTCGCCGCCTCGGCCATCAGCGCTACGGCGATGTTGTCGGAGTTGGAGTAGCGGTACTGCGAGCCCGGGGTGAAGCGCAGCGGTTCGCCGGCCACGAAGTCGAGCAGGCGCCGCGAGTCGAAGTGCCGGCGCGGGTCGGCCTGGAGGAGGCTGCGGAAGCGGGTGCTCTCACTGAAGTCCGGGAGCCCGCTGGTGTGTTGGAGCAGCTGGCGCAGGGTCACCGACCGCCAGGCCCGGGGCAGGTGCGGCAGCCGGGTGCCGATCGTGTCGTCGAGGGCGAGCTTGTGCTGTCGTACGAGACTCAGGGCCACCGCTCCGCTGAACGCCTTGCTGGTGCTCGCGGTGCGGGTGTGGTCGTTCGGTTCGAGCGGGCGGCCGGTGGTGATGTCTGCGGTGCCTGCGCGGAGAACGCGCTGGTGATCGCCGTCGCGCAGGACGACGATCACGCCGGGCGGGCCGTCGGGGGCAGCGACCAGTTCGTCGAGGCCGCGCTGGAGGGAGTGGTCGTCGGCCGCGGCGGGCGACGCGGGCACGAGGGCGCCCACGCAGGTGGCGACCAGGAGGGAGACGAGGCGGAGCGGCAAGGGCATGGAGTGTCCTGGGGGCAGTGGGGTCGGGGCACGACCAGAATCCGGGGGCGCGTCGGTGCCCGCGCGGCCACGTGCTCCATACGGCCCCCTCCCCCTGTTCGCCTCCCGCGGTGTTGCCCCGCGCGGCGGGCTGTGCCGTAATCGGATGACCCGCGGTTCGGATCTTGGCGGTGCCGCGCCGTGCCGGAAGGAGCGGCTGGGATGGACGCTTACGGTGCCGGGGACGGTGTCTCGGCCGCCCCGGGCGGGCTGCTGGACCTGTTGCGGGTCGCGGCGGTGGTCCTGGACGCCGGCGGGTACATCGCGCTGTGGAGTCCCGAGGCGGAGCAGTTGCTCGGCTACTCCCCCGAGGAGGCGCTGACGCAGCGCGCGGACCGGCTGCTGGTGTCGCCCGACGACCGGGTCAGGGCGCGTGAGCTGTTCGCCCAGGTGGGCTCGGGTGCCCGCTGGGCCGGCGTGTTCCCCCTGCTGCACCGGGACGGCAGCGAGCGGCTGGTGGAGTTCCGCACGATGCGGCTGCGTGACAGCCGCGGTCAGGCGCATCTGCTGGGGCTCGCGGCGGACGCCACGACCGTACGGGGCGTGGAGCGGGACCTGGCCCTGTCCCACAGCCTGGTGCGGCAGACGCCGGTGGGCATCGCGGTGTTCGACACCGATCTGCGGTGGGTCGGCGTCAATCCGGCCCTGGAGCGCATCAACGGCGTACCGGAGGACGAGGTCGTCGGGCGCCGCGTCGGCGAGGTGCTGCCCGGTCTGGACGTCGCGGCCATCGAGTCGCGGATGCGGCATGTGCTGATCACCGGCAAGCCGCTGCTCGACCAGCAGACCGTGGGGCGGACGGCGGCCGACGTCGTGGACCGGGCGTACTCGGAGTCGTACCACCGCATCGAGGACGCGCAGGGTCGGGTGCTCGGGCTGGCGATGGCCGTCCTGGACGTCACCGAGCGGGAGCAGGCGGCCGACGAGGTCGCGCAGGCGCGCCAGCACCTGTCCGTCGTGGCGGAGGCCGGGGTGCGGATCGGGACCACGCTGGACCTCCAGCAGACCGCGCGGGAACTGGCCGACGTCGCGGTGCCGCATGTCGCCGACCTGGCGGCCGTCGACGTACTGGAATCGGTCGTCACGGACGGCACGATCACTCCGGTGACCGAGGACGCGCAGGTCGAGTTCCGGGCGCTGGCCGTCGCCGCGGGCTATCTCACCGACGCGATCCACGCGGCCGACCCGGTGGGCGAACTGGCCACCTACGGCCCCAACCGCATCATCACCCGGTGCGTGCGCGAGGCCGGACCGATCCTGGTCGAGCGGGTCGACCCGCCGATGATGCGCCGCATCGCCAGGGACGGGCGCGCCGCCCAGACCCTGCGCATGGCGGGCGTCCACTCCTACCTGGCCGTCCCGTTGATGGCCCGCGGCGAGGTCCTGGGCACACTGAGCCTCTACCGCACCGTCAACGACCGCCCCTTCGACGAGCAGGACCGCGTCCTCGCCTCGGAACTCGCCGCGCGCGCCGCGATCTGCATCGACAACGCCCGCCTCTACGGCCGCGAGCGCACCACCGCGCTGACCCTCCAACGCAGCCTGCTGCCACCGGCCCCGGCCCGGCAGGAGGGCCTCGACATCGCCGCCCGCTATCTCCCGGCGCTGAGCGAGGTCGGGGGCGACTGGTACGACGTGCTGCCGCTGGGGCCGGGCCGCACCGGCCTCGTCGTGGGCGACGTGATGGGCAAGGGCGTCCAAGCCGCCGCCATCATGGGGCAGTTGAGCACCGCGACCCGCGCACTCGCCCGGCTCGACCTCCCGCCGGCGGAGCTGCTGCACCACCTCGACGACCTCACCGGTTCCCTCGGTGACGCGATCGCCACCTGCGCGTACGGCGTCGTCGACCTCGGCCGGGGCACCTGCGCCCTGTCGAGTGCCGGGCATCTGCCGCCCGTGCTGATCCACCCCGACGGCACCGCGGAACTCCTCGACATCCCCGGCGGAGTCCCGCTCGGCGTCGGCGGGGTGGACTTCGGGACCGCCGAAGTCGACTTCACCACAGGCGCGTTGCTCGCCCTGTACTCCGACGGGCTGGTGGAGAACCGCGGCGAGTCGATCGACGTGGGGCTGCACGCGCTGACGCGGCTGTTGCAGAGTTCCCGCCGTCCCCTGGAGCAGACGAGCGACATGCTCCTCAACGCGCTGCGCCCGGAACCCGACGACGACGTCGCGCTCCTCCTGGTCCGCGTCACCGGCTGACCGGTCCGGTCAGGCGCCCGTGGTCGAGCCCGGACGGATGATCATCAGGACGGTGACGGTCGCCCACAGCAGGTTGAAGATGCCGGTGAACATGGCGAGTTGAACAGTCCCGGAACGCTCCACGGGCCGCTGTGCGCCCAGTTCCTCCAGGAGCTCGTCCTGGCGGGGCAGCACGAACGCGATCAGGATGCCGGCCGCCACCGCGGTGAGCGTGATGGAGGCGATGAGCCAGCCGCTGCTCAAGACGCCCATGGCGGAAGCGGTCGCGAAGCCGAAGAGGGGCACCGCCAGCCCGACCGCGCCGTAGACACGGCAGATGCGGTGCAGCAGTCGTACGGTCGTCACCCCCGCGTCGGGTCCGTCCGCGCCCGTGAGAGCGCGGCGGGCCGCCGGTGGGAACATGCTGGCGGCGACGGTGACGGGGCCGACCGCGACGATGGCGGCCAGGACGTGCAGAGTGAGAAGGATCTTGGTCACCGGCTCAGATTAGGGAGATCCCGTCCGGCAGCACAGGGGCTGGAACGACAGCTTCCAACGGATTCCCGCCAACCCATCCCATCAGCCTGCTGAGGCAGATGGCCATGTCACATCCCTGGCGGGAATCCGCCTATCGTGGGGTTCATGCACACCGTCGCGATCCTTGTTCTCGATCATGTGGTGCCGTTCGACATGGCGACACCGATGGAGGTGTTCGGCCGTACACGGCTGCCGGACGGCCGGAACGCCTACCGGGTCCGGGTGTGCGGTGAGACGCCGGACGTGCGGACGGACGGGTTCGCGCTGCGGGTCGACCACGGGCTCGAAGCGCTGGCGGACGCCGACACCATCATCGTGCCGGGCCGCTCGGAGCAGGCCGCGCCGCCCTCCGCCCGGGTGCTGGCGGCGCTGCGGGAGGCGGCAGCGGCGGGTACCCGGATCGTGTCCATCTGCGTGGGCGCCTTCGTGCTGGCCGAGGCCGGGCTGCTGGACGGGCTGCGCGCCACCACGCACTGGGTGGCCGCCGAACTGCTGGCCCGCACCTATCCGTTGGTCAAGGTGGAGCCGGACGTGCTGTACGTCGACAACGGGCAGATCCTCACCTCGGCCGGGGCCGCCGCCGGGCTGGACCTGTGTCTGCACCTCATCCGGCGGGACTTCGGCTCGGCGGTCGCCGCGGACGCGGCCCGGCTGTCGGTCATGCCGCTCGAACGCGAGGGCGGGCAGGCCCAGTTCATCGTCCACCGGCACCCTCCGGTCCCGCAGGGCTCGACCCTCGAACCGCTTCTCCGGTGGATCGAGGACAACCTCTCCCACGAGGTCACGCTGGGCGCGCTGGCGACGCGATCGGGCATGAGCGAGCGTACGTTCAGCCGCCGTTTCCGCGAACAGACGGGCAGCACACCGCTTCAGTGGCTGCTGCGGGCCCGCGTACGACGCGCCCAGTACCTGCTGGAGAACAGCGACCACACCATCGAACGCATCGCCCAGCAGGCGGGGTTCGGCTCCCCCACCGCGTTCCGCGAACGTTTCCGCCGGGTGGTCGGCACGAGCCCGCAGGCGTACCGCTCGGCGTTCCAGGGCAGGACGGTCCCCGAAGCGGCGCTCTCCTGACAGACCTACGCCAGGGCGCGTCCGTCCGCGACCGCGCTCCCCGGGGTGCTGCGCGCCTCCGCCAACAGGGCGTCCGCCTTGACGATGGCCTCCCGGATGCCGGTGGTGCCCATCATCACGCAGAGGGTGTGGACGACGTCGTTCAACTCGTCGGCCGCCTGCGGTCGGTGGCGCTCCGCCTGGGAGATGCGCAGCACCGCGTACCGGGTGAGCAGTTTTCTGACGGCCTTCGGGTCCGGCACGAGCACGGAACACCCCTCTCTCGCTTTCTGCACCGTATGCCCGGTCGGCGCCGCGGCAAGCACACGACTACGACACCCCGCCGCGCTGTTGACGCGAAACCGACGGGCAGTGGGTCAGGCGACCTGCCCGCTGTGCAGCGCCGTGTACGCCCCGCCCCGGCGCAGGAGTTCGTCGTGTGTGCCGACCTCCAGGATCTCCCCGTCCCCCATCACCACGATCCGGTCGGCCCCTCGGATGGTGGACAACCTGTGGGCCACCACAAATGTCGTACGGCCGCGCAGCAGCCGGGCGAGCGCCTGCTGGACCAGGGCTTCCGAGCGGGTGTCCAGGGCCGAAGTCGCCTCGTCCAGGACGAGCACCTTGGGGTCGCGGATCAACGCCCGTGCGATGGCGAGGCGTTGACGCTGGCCGCCGGACAGCCGGGCCCCGCGCTCGCCGACCAGGGTCTCCAGGCCCTGCGGCAGCTTCCCCACGAACTCCATGGCGTTGGCGTCCCGCAGCGCCGCGCGCACCGCATCCTCGTCGGCGTCGTCCATGCCGTAGGCGACGTTGTCGCGGATCGTGCCCTCGAAGAGGATCGACTCCTGGGGGACGACCGAGACGAAGCGGCGGTAGGTGCGCAGGTCGAGGGTGTTCATGTCGATGCCGTCGAGCAGGAGTTGGCCGGTGGTGGGGCGAATGAAGCCGATGACCAGGTTGAGCACGGTGGATTTTCCGGCGCCGGACGCGCCGACGAGGGCGACGGTCTCGCCGGGTGTCACGGTGAGGGTGAAGTCGTGCACGGCGGGCCGGAGTTGGTCACCGTCGTAGGTATGACCGACGCTCCGGAAGGTGACGGCTCCGCGCACCTCGGTGACCTCCGCCTTGCCCTCGTTGTCCTCCAACTCGGGCGCCTGGAGCACCTCGCCGACCGAACGGACCGATTCCAGGCCCTTGGTGATGACCGGGGCGAGGCCGGTGAGGGTCGTGGTGGAGTTGGTGAGCGTGGTCAGGAAGGCACTGAGCATGACGACGTCACCGGCGGTGACTCCCCAGGCGCCGTAGTACGAGACCAGTGCCGCGCCGGCGAGGACCAGGACGCCGACCACGTTCAGCACCACCCACGCCAGTGAGCCGAAGCGGCCGTTGAGCAGGTCGAGGCGGTTTCCCGAGGTGAGGAGTCGGCGCAGGGTGCCGTCCATGCGGCGCAGGGCCTTGCCCTCCAGGCCGTGCGCGCGGGTGACCGGGATGAGGCGGGTCATCTCCGTCACGCGGGAGGACAGGGTCTCCACCTCGTGGCGGAAGTGCTCGTTGTGGGTACGCAGCCGTGCCCGCAGCCTGGACACGAGGAGCGCGGCGACCGGTACGACGACGATGAAGACGGGCACGAACTCCGGTGTACGGAAGCCGATGATGACCAGGCCGCCGGTGAGCACGGTGATCGCGCCGAGTCCGGTCTCCGCGGTCTGCTGGACCATCTGCTCGACCGTCTCCACATCGCGCACGACCTTGGCCTGGAGCACTCCGGCGCTGACCCGGGAGTGGTAGCCGATGGAGAGCTGCTGCATGCGGGTGCACAGTGCCGAGCGCAGGTCGGTGCCCATGCGGCGGACGCTGCCGTAGAGGAGGCGGACGTAGAGCACGTGCAGGGGGTAGTTGATCAGCAGGATGAACAGGATGATGCCGGTGCTCGTCCAGAGCCTGCTGACCGGCTGGTGCTGGACGACGGTGTCGATGATGGTCGCGGTGATCAGGGGAAGCAGCCAGATGGGGCTGTGTTTGACCGTGAACACGGCGACGGCCCAGGTCAGGCGTCTTCGGTCGGCGCGGAACAGGTAGGCGAGGGTGCGGATCGGGTGTTCGTCGCGGTAGCGGTGGTCGAGCGGTTTCTCCGTGGACGACGCCATCGGTGGTGGTCCTCCCCCTGTGACCGGTTGGCGGGCAAGCGCTTACTGCCCTTGCCCGCCATGTCTACACCTCAGACGTCATGGCCTTCTCAGACGGCGTCCAGTTCCGCGATCTCATCGGCGGAGAGGGTGAGTTCGGGTGCGGCGGCCGAGTCGCGGATCGTCTCGGGGCGGCTGGCGCCCGGGATTGGTACGACGACCGGCGACTTGGCGAGCATCCAGGCCAGGCACACGCGCTGCGGGCTGACGTCGTGCTTCTCGGCGATGCGGGCGAACGGCGCGTAGGCGGAGCCGAGTTCACCGGCGCGGGCGATGCCGCCGAGGGGGCTCCAGGGCAGGAACGCGATGCCGAGTTCGTCGCAGAGGTCCAACTCCGGTTCGCTGGAGCGGAAGGACGGGGAGAACTGGTTCTGCACGGAGACCAGTCGGCCGTCGAGGATCTCGTTCGCCAGCCGGATCTGCTCCGGGTTCGCGTTGGAGATGCCGGCCATGCGGATCTTGCCCTCGTCGAGCAACTCCCGTACCGCGCCGACCGAGTCCGCGTACGCGACCCTCGGGTCGGGGCGGTGGAACTGGTAGAGCCCGATGGCCTCCACGCCGAGCCGGCGCAGGGATGCCTCGCATGCCTCCTTCAGGTAGCCGGGGCTGCCGTTCAGGGTCCAACTGCCGTCCCCGGGGCGCAGATGGCCGCCCTTGGTGGCGACGAGGACGTCCGCGCCCCGGTCGTGGGAGGCGAGGGCCTTGGCGATCAGGGTCTCGTTGTGTCCGACCTCGTCGGCGTGCAGGTGGTAGGCGTCGGCGGTGTCGATCAGCGTCACGCCCGCGTCGAGTGCGGCGTGGATGGTCGCGAGGGAGCGTGCCTCGTCCGGCCGCCCCTCGATCGACATGGGCATACCGCCCAGGCCGATCGCACTGACCTCGACGTCACCGATACGGCGGGTGTCCATGCTGGTGCTCCTCCTCCGGCTGTCACGCGGAACCGTGCCGTCCCGCGCCGCCGGAGCCGGATCTCGGATCGCGGATCTCGGGCACGACGGGCAGGACGCATCTTCCAGCTTCTCCGGCCCGGGTCCGTAGGTCCAATAGAAGAAATCGAACGGACCCAGCAGTGGGACTGCTCAATCAGACGGCTCAGTCGGACTGCTCAGTCGGACTGCTCAACGGGAGGCGACTTTGGCGATGAACGCCGTGATGCTGGTGACGGTCCGTTGGATCTTCTCCTCCAGGGTGAGTGATTCGGGCAGCCGTGCGCCGATGCCCGCGTCCTTCTTGCCGCGCACGTACAGCGAGCAGGCGAGGTCGCTGCATATGTAGGCGCCGACGGAGTTGCCCTGCTGCCCGGCCCTGCCCGCCTTCGCGGCGGTCATCAGCGAGACGCCTCCGGTGTGGGTGGTCACGCACATCGAGCACATGCTGCGCCGCGTCTGCCAGGAGCCGGCACCGGGACAGCGCAGGGCGATCGCCGTCGGACGGCCGTCCAGCTCGATCGCGAGGTAGGCGCGGTCGGGGGCCTGGGGGTCCCGCCAGCCGAGGAAGTCCAGGTCGTCCCAGGGCCGCTCGACCAGGTCCCGGGGGACGGACAGACGCTTGGCCTCGCCCTTGGTGCAGTTCACGAAGGCGGCGCGGATCTCCCGCTCAGTCAGTGGTCTCATGAACGGCACGCTAGTTTGCCTAAAACCTTTAGGCAAATACATAATGGCTATCGCCGAATGGGAGGAAGGTTATGGCCAGAGCAGGACTGACGCCGGAGCGGCTGACCGTGGCGGGGGCGGAGCTGGCCGACGAGGTCGGCTTCGACCAGGTGACCGTCTCGGCACTCGCCCGGCACTTTGACGTCAAGGTCGCCAGCTTGTACTCGCATCTGAAGAACTCACAGGAACTCAAGACCAGGATCGCCCTGTTCGCCTTGGAGGAACTCGCCGACCGGGTCTCCGACGCGGTGGCCGGGCGGGCCGGCAAGGACGCCCTGGCCGCCTTCGCGGACGCCTACCGCGACTACGCCCGGGAGCACCCCGGCCGGTACGCGGCGGCACGGCTCCGGCTCGATCCCGAGACGGCGGCCGCCAGCGCCGGGGTGCGGCACTCCCAGATGACACGGGCGATCCTGCGCGGCTACGACCTGGAAGAGCCGGACCAGACACACGCGGTCCGGATGCTGGGCGGCGTCTTCCACGGCTACGTCAGCCTGGAGCTGGCCGGAGGCTTCGAGCACAGCGCGCCCGACGCGCGGGAATCCTGGGCCTGGATCGTGGATTCGCTCGACGCGCTGCTGCGGAACCGGGCCGCGCCCCACGTCTGACGTATTCCTGATCTGGCGTATCCCGGTTCCGGATCCGACGTACTCCGGTTCCGGGTCTGACCTATTTCCCGTTCCGGGTCTGCCCCATTCCGGACACCTTGATCAACAGGCTGAGGCAATGAGCACCGAGTACGACACGATCACCACACCCGTCACCACCGACATGCTGCGCGGTTTCCTCGACGTGGAAACGACCGCGCACGGTCTGCTGCCGCATCGGCTGCCCGCCCGGGCGCGTCGGCAGATCCCGGACGCCCAACTGACCGTGGCCGAGGCTCAGCCCTCCGGTGTACGGCTGGTCTTCCGTACCCGGGCCACCACGATCGAACTGCACACGCTGCCCACGAAGCGCGTCTACCTGGGGTTCCCGGCCCCGGCCGACGGTGTGTACGACCTGCTGGTCGACGGCCGTCTCACCGCCCAGGCCACGGTGGCCGGCGGCAACGTGCGCACGATCACCGACATGGTGACCCAGTCCTCCGAGCTCACGCAGGGAGAGCCCGGCACCGCCCGGTTCGCCGACCTGCCGGCGGGTGACAAGGACATCGAGATCTGGCTCCCGCACACGGAAGCCACCGAGCTGATCGCCCTGCGCACCGACGCTCCCGTCGAGAAGGCGCCGGACAACGGGCGCAAGGTGTGGCTGCACCACGGCAGTTCCATCAGCCACGGCTCGAACGCCACGCATCCGACGGCGACTTGGCCGGCGCTGGCTGCCACTCAGGGCCAAGTGGGGCTCGTCAACCTGGGGTTCAGCGGCAGCGCGCTACTCGACCCGTTCACCGCCCGTGCGATGCGGGACACCCCCGCGGACCTGATCAGCGTCAAGATCGGCATCAACGTCGTCAACGCCGACGCGATGCGCCTGCGCGCCTTCACCCCGGCGGTCCACGGCTTCCTCGACACCATCCGCGAGGGGCATCCGACCACACCGCTGCTGGTCGTGTCCGCCATCCTCTGCCCGGTCCAGGAGGACACCCCCGGCCCCCTCATGCCCGACTTCGACGGCGGAACCCTGCGTTTCAGGGCGACAGGCGATCCGGCCGAACGCGCCGCCGGGCGCCTGACGCTCACCGTCATCCGCGACGCACTCGCCCGCATCGTCGAACAGCGGGCGACCGAGGACCCGAACCTCCACTACCTCGACGGCCGTTTCCTCTACGGCGAGAAGGACTACGCCGAACTCCCGCTCCCCGACGAGGTCCATCCCGACCCGGCGGGACACCGGCACATCGGCGAGAACTTCGGGCGGCTCGTGTTCGGTGAGGGCGGCGCCTTCGCGGCCAGGACCGGGACCGAGTGACACGGCTGAGTCGGCTGAGTCGGCTGAGTCGGCTGAGTCGGCTGAGCAGGATCACGGTTGCACGGCGGCTCAACTGAGCGGACACGAGCGGGACTTCGAGGCGGGTCCGCAGAACCAGCGGCATTCCTCGCCGTCCAACTACCGTGCGCGGGCCGGGAACCACGCGTTGCGGGCGGCGACAGCTCCGCCGCCCCCCACCGCCACCCCCACACGCGGGGCCCACTGAACCAGCTCGGCGCCCCCCCCCCCCACCCGGTGCGCGTCCACCCGTCACAGGCCGCGC